>CAITEF010000189.1 GCA_903891315.1 uncultured Rhodospirillales bacterium
CCTGCCCTCGGTGCAGGTGAATATGCGCGGCGGTCATGTCCCTGCATCGAACGGCAACGACGTTTGGTATCTGAAGCAACCGGTGAACGGCTTCTGACCAACCGG
The DNA here is from genome assembly GCA_903891315.1 of uncultured Rhodospirillales bacterium. Taxonomy (GTDB): domain Bacteria; phylum Pseudomonadota; class Alphaproteobacteria; order Acetobacterales; family Acetobacteraceae; genus CAIQQQ01. The sequence continues at coordinate 106 of CAITEF010000189.1, forward strand.
AAGGTCGTTGCAGAAAAGCAGTTGATTGACGAGCCATAAGCCTCCTACTGAGATCCGACATCCAGACGCCACCGGCGGATGACGGGTGACACAGTAGGGGGCGGCGTGCCGACAGATCTGGGCCCTATCCGGTTTGGAGACTTCGAGCTCTCGGCAACGAAGCGTCAGCTCACATGCCGAGGTGTCGAGGTCCTGCTTGGTGGCCGCGCGATGGACCTGTTGCTGCAACTCGTCACCCAGCCCGGCATCGTGCTGAGCAAAGATGCGCTGCTCCACGCGGTTTGGCCCGGACGAATTGTCGAAGAGAACAATCTCACCGTGCATATGACGGCGCTGCGCCGGGCATTGGCTCGGGACGGCGGCGGTCCAGGCTATATCCGCACGGTGGTTGGGCGCGGCTATATGTTCGTGGCCGATCACGCAATTCCTGACCCAACGCCATCGGTGCCCCCACAAGCCGCTGGCAGGCGAAGTCTGCCGCCGCCGCCCGCTTTGGTCGGACGGCGACAGGCCCAGGATGCTCTGCGTGATCTGATCCGCCAGCGCCGTCTGGTCACAATTGTCGGCCCCGGCGGTGTGGGCAAAACCTCGCTGGCCCTCACGGTTGCCGCCGACGCGGCTTCCAACTTTGCCGATGGAGCGGTGCTGGTGGACCTCGCCCCGGTCACCGACCCAGCCATTGTGCCGGATATCGTCGCCGCGGCTTTGCAACAGGATGCCGGTTCCGGTTCGCGCAATGCCATCGACCGCCTCATCGCCTTGCTCGGCAGGCAACACGCACTGCTCGTCATCGACAATTGTGAGCATCTCATCAGCGCGGTCGCAGCATTGCTGGAGCACGTGCTGCGGGATTGCCCGCTGGTCTCGATCCTGTGCACCAGCCGCGAAGGCCTGTTTCTGCAGAACGAGCATCTGTACCGGCTGCCGCCATTGACATTTCCTGAGCACGCCGAGGGACTTAGCCCCGACGGCGCCGCAGAGTTCGGAGCCATCCAACTTTTTGTCGAGCGCGCCCGAGCCTTTGGTGCGTTCGCGCTCACCGAGACCACTGCACCGCTGGTCGCCACCATCTGTGCGCGACTGGACGGAATCCCGCTGGCGATCGAGATGGCGGTGCCGCGCCTGAGAGTTCTGCCGCTCGCCGAACTTGCGGAACGACTGAACGAGAGACTGCAATTGCTTGGCTCCCCGGGGCGCCAGGCACCCACGCGGCATCGCACTCTGAACGCCGTGTTCGATTGGAGCTACGATTTGCTCCAGCCCGCCGAACAGGCCCTGTTGTGCGGCCTGTCGGTCTTTGCTGGCGGGGCGGATTTGGCGGCAATTGGACAAGTGGTGCCCATCGCCGGGCACGACGAATGGGAAGTGCTCGATCTGCTGGCGGGGCTTGTCGACAAATCCTTGGTGGTGGCTGACACCTCGGCCAGCGCTCGGTTTCGCATGTTGGAGACAGTGCGTGAATACGCCACTCGCAAACGGATCGAAACTGGCGACCTGGAACTGAACCGCCGCCACGCCGCCTATTACGCGGAGCACTTCGCCACAGCGGCGCGCGATTGGCACACCACTTCGGGCCAGGAATGGCAGGCGAACCAGGCAGCGGATGTGGAGAATCTGCGCGCGGCACTGAACTGGTCCTTCGGGTCAGACGGCGACGATGGGATCGGGCTCAAGCTGGCCGCCGCAAGTGTGCCGTTTTGGTGGGAACTGCCATCCACGCCGCTTGCCGAAGGCCAGCGATGGCTCCAGGTGGCCGACGAACATGGCGCTGATGCACCGCGCGGCCAGCTTGGCTGGGTGATGTTCGGCCGCACATGGCGGGATTTCCGCTTCGGCGACGTCGAGAATCTTGCGGCGGCACTGGAAGCCGCCGCGATATTCCGCGAGACGGGTGACGTTCCAGGTCTCGGCGCGGCGCTGTGGCGTGCCGGAAGTGCGGCGTTGACACCGGAGACCTACCGTCAGGCAGAGGAGTGCCTGACCGAGGCAGAAGCCGTCCTGCGTGGCACGCAGGCGGGAAAATGGCTGGCGCTCACGCTGATCAGGCTCGGCGACCTGCGGATGCGGGAAGATCGTCTTGCGTTGGCACTCCAAGCTTACCAGGAAGGTTTCGCGATCAGCCGCAAACTGGATTTCTGGATCGGTCTGGTGAATGGCGGAAGCAATATGGCCGAGCTGCTGTTCACCCAAGGGCAGCGAGACCAGGCGTTGGACCAACTGCAAGGGCTGAAGGAGATCCTCCCGGCAGGTC
>CAITEF010000190.1 GCA_903891315.1 uncultured Rhodospirillales bacterium
CATTCCGGCTCGGCGTATTCACGCCCTTCCGAGAAGCCCATCACGTAGCTGAGCGCGGCCATCACGATGAAGAACTGGAAGCCCCAGAAGATCAGGTTCGCCAGCGCCGAGCCGCCGAACAGGCGGGCATGGCAGGTGCGCTGCACCACATAGAAGGCGGTCGCGAACAGCATCGATCCACCGAAGGCGAAGATCGCAGCCGACGTGTGAACCGGCCGCAGCCTGCCGAAATTGGTGAAGGAGTAGCCGAGATTGAATTCCGGCCAAGTGAGTTCGGCCGCGAGATAGCAGCCGACCAGGAACGCCACGACGCCCCAGAACATGGCGGCGATGACGAATTTGCGAACGACTTCCTCGTTGTAGTCGATCTCACGCGTCATCGAGGGAGCAAGATCAGCCATGTCCGTTGCCTCCGCGAGCGGTGGCGCGCACGGCGTCTTTGTGATCATAGACGCGCTTGATGGTGGAGAAGCCGAACAGGAAGGCGAAGACGATCAGGCCGTAGCCGAAAATCTCCATCTCCACGTCGACGGCTCTGGCTGCGAGCAGCAGCCCGAGCAGACCAAGGGGCACCATCAGGAACCCCACGATCGAATTGGCAGTTTGATTGTCCATGTGCAGTCAGCCCTCGGCCCGGTTGAAGTTGTTCCACTGCCGACACTGCCATGCGGCGACGCAGCAAGAATTGACCCATATCAAGGCGGTGAATGATCGCTGATCCGAGGCTGCGGATGAGGGGAGAGCTGGGATGCTGGATCACAGCGCGATGTTCGCGGCCATTTGCGGCCCGGACGGGTCGCCGAAGCCGTTGATTTTGCTGGGCTCGCTTTTGTTTGCGGGCCTCGTGGGCAGCATTGCGCATTGCGCGCCGATGTGCGGCCCCTTTGTTCTCGCGCAGGTGTCACGCAACTGGGCGCGGCTGAAAATGCATGAGATGTGTCCGCGTCAACGGGTGCAGCAGGGGCTGTTGCTGCCCTATCACGCGGGTCGACTCGTCACCTATGCCGGTCTGGGCGCATTGGCGGCGGCCTCCAGCGATGTGCTCGGCAGCGTGCCGGGGCTTGGCGTGCTGCCGGGATTGCTGCTGCTGGCGGGTGCCGTTCTTCTGCTCGGTCAGGCGATGGCACGTCTGGCTCCGTCGAGCGCGTGGGCGTTGCATCTTCCGGCACGCGGGTCGGCTTCATTGTCGCGTCTGGCAGGTCGGATCGACCGCAACAGCGTGCCCGGCGCGTTCCTGTTCGGCGTTGTGTTGGGATTTCTGCCGTGTGGATTCCTCTACGCGGCGGTGGCGGTGGCGGCCTCAAGCGGACAGGCGGAGATCGGGGCACTTGCAATGCTGGCCTTCGGGCTGGGCACCGTGCCGAGCCTGATGCTGCTTGGCGTGCTCGGCCAGGCGATGGGACGCAGCATCGGACGGTTCGGCCCGGCGCTGCTGCTGTTCAACGCCTTGGTGCTTGCCGTGATGGCGTGGCAAAGGCTTTCTTAGAGATCGGTCCGACCGATCGGAATCGGTCGGCCGGATGGTCGTGCTACAGCGCGGCGACGCTTCCTACTTGCCAACGCCAAGGCCGGTATTGCGAGCAATGACAGCGACGCGGGCTCGGGGATCGCGGTGCCGGTGGCGACATAAGAGGTGGTGATGCCCGGTGCATGCACGCCGTGTTGGAAGAAATCACTGTTGCTGTGGTCAAAGCTTGAAATCAGGAAGCGTGAGATCGCCGCGTTGGGCCATTCCAATTGAAGGAAATCACCGCTGGCGTCCGTCAACTTGAAGAAATCCGTCACTTCCGCCGTGCCGTTCGAGCCGGTCTGACCGGACAGTGTCGAACTGACCTGGCCAGCAACGTGGTAATAGAAGTGAAATGTTAGGCCACCGGTCAGCACCACCGTCAAATTGGCGTATTCTACGGTGTTGATTGCGCCGGAATTGGTGCCATTGACAAAACCAGTGGTGGAGTCGCTGGCCAATTCGAAGACACCAGAAACGGAGCCGTATAACGAGCCGCCGCCATTTGCCGCGTTGTTCAATGTCACACTCAACAGCGAATAGAACAGGTTATTATACAAAGTCGGTGTAGGCGGCGGAGGAGCGGCCATTGCTTGGCTCGCGCCGAAAAATACCATCGAGACAACCAATCCAGCCTGCACATAACGAGTGGATTTCATATCAATCTTTCTGCTGCTTGATGCGCATTTCAAAAATTTCCCAGGAATCGTGCGATTTGGCAAATAAAAAATTTAATGAAATTGATGCTTTAATCTAATTCGAAATCGGGATGATTCGGTTGAGGTCTTGCGGGTTGGTGGTTTTTGGATAGCAACCGCGATGTATGTTCTGCGGCGGCGGGTTGTGCCGACTTTACTGAACCTCCCCCTTCTCTGGCGTTATCCCATATGGCTGCAATAGCTTCCAAACATGCGCGGGCACCATCCGCTTCATCCGGGCTGGATGTTTCTGACGCAGGTGCAACACCGTCTCGGCCGCCTTCATCTCCACCCGCGCGCGGGCGAATTCCAACCCGCGCGGCCCCACGCGCGGCATCAGCCAGCCCATCAGCGGGCGCAGGAAATTCGGCATCGCACGCAGCGGCAAGCCACCGGCCGCCAGGCGCGTGTTGGCGATGAAGCCAGACACCGCACTCGCGCGCTTCCCCGCCGAGGACGGGGCTTCGGTGATCACCTCATCGCCCAACAGATCGAGCATCTCCTGCCCGCGCGCATTGCGCACCAGCAGCCATTGCTCGCCCCGTCCGGCCATATAGCCCACGGTGATGTCGGCCAGTGAATTGGTGTAGTCGACGCAGGTGCGGCAGGTCAGCGGGAAGAAATCACCCGGCAGTTTCGAAATCGGCAGCAACAGGAACGGAATCCGCCGGTGCCGCCCGTCGCTGAAGCGCAGTTCGACATGATAATCGGCGCAGAATTCGAGATAGGTGATCGTCTCCGGCTTCGGATCGAGCAGCTTGAGAAAGCTGTGGAAATTTTCGGTGGTCGTGTTGTCCGAACACGGGGTGCCGATGACATAGATGCGCTCGAAGCCGAGATCGCGCTCCAGCGTTCGCAATGCGTAGACTTGGCAAGGGATGCCGATGATCGCCACCCGCGTGAAGCCGCGCGCGCGGGCCGGTTCCAGCAAAGCGAGCAGCGGCGCATAGCCCATCCGCATCCCGCGAACCTGCGCCATACCCTCGGCCTTGGTGACGATCACTGGCATTGGCTTCCAAGAATCAGCAGGATCGGGTGCCATGGTGAGGACCGCTTCGACCAGACCGCGTTCGAGCAGGCGTTGGGCGATGGAGGTGGTGATGCCGGTCCATTGCGCCCCCGGCTTCGGCTCCGCCATGCGGGCGCGCAACATCGCGCGATAGGGGCCGAAGAACATCTCATCGCCCTGCGCGAGATCGCGGGCGCGGCCATGCACCTTGGTCTCCATGGCCGGATAATCGGGCTGGATGAACTGGCAGGCGGTGGCGCAGGCCTTCGGGTTCGCCATCCGCGAGACCCCACAATCGGTGCACAAGCCGCGCGCGGCAGCCTGCGGCAGCTCGGGAGTCCAGACGGGATCGGTGGCGGCGCGAAGGGTGGCATCGGTCATATTGGGTCTCCCTGCCATCACTCTACGAGCGGTGATCGGGCTGCGCCTAGAGTTGGCGGAGCGCATCGCCTTGCCTGTTGCATGAGCAATCGACATGCGACGTCCGCAGAAAATTTCGGTGTCCCCCCGCGGTTTCCCGCGGTCTTTGCGGTGGTCTGAATCTTGCCTCGAAAATTCCATGTCTAAGTGCGCGACATTGGGGCAAGGGCCTGATATTCTTGTCGTCTCGCATCGGTCCTGACCCGATCCGCTGGAGGCGGACGGCTGGTTTGGTGCGGGTTTGCGTCGATGCGAGCCTGCCTCGCCTGGATATGAAGAGGGTGCTTTTTGTCCAAGCTGGCCGCAATTGACGAAATGGTGGATGGCAAGGGAGGTCTGCGCCCGCAATGGCGCGGATTGATCGGAACCTTCGCATCGCTCGGCGGCGGCGGTTTGGCGGAGCGCTCCGTCCGCTTGCAACGCGCCTTCGAGGAAGAGGGCGTCACCTCGGTGCTGCCAGGGGCATCGGCGGATGATCAGGTCTGGCGCTGCGACCCGGTGCCGCTGCCGATCCCGGCGCGTGATTTCGCGGAGATCGAGGCCGGGCTGATCCAACGGGCAAGGCTGCTTGATGCGATCCTGCAGGATATCTATGGCCCGCAGAACCTGCTCGCCGAGGGCGCGCTGCCGCCCGCGCTGATCTACGCAAATCCTGGTTTTCTGCGCCCATCCTGCGGGATTGACCAAACAACACGGCTGAATTTCTACGCCGCCGATCTGGTGCGCGGGCCAGACGGGACATGGCGGGTGCTGGCTGATCGCACATCCGGTGCCGGCGGCGTTGGCTTCGCTCGCGAAAATCGCCGCCTTCTCACCCGCGTTCTGCCGGAACTCGTGCGCCCGATGCAGGTGCGCGAATTGCGGCCATTCTTCGATTTTTGGCAGGATTCGCTTCACAAGCTCGCCGCCCCCCGCCAGGCACCGGGCGGACGCGGAGCCGCGTCGGTCGCATTGCTGACCCCTGGGACGACCTCGCCGCAATGGTTCGAGCACATGTTCCTCGCCCGCGAACTCTCCTGCGCGCTGGTCGAGGGTGGCGATCTGACGGTGCGCGGCGGTGTGCTCTATCTCAAGACCCTGCGCGGCTTGCAGCAGGTCGACGTGCTGATCCGTCGCCTGGAAGGGCGGATGATCGATCCGCTCGAACTCGACCAACGCAGCCATATCGGCGTGCCGGGCTTGATGGATGCGGTGCGCTCGGGGGCCGTGCGACTGGCCAACGATCCCGGCACCACCGCCGCCGAAGCCCCGGCTCTCACTGCGTTTCTGCCACAATTGTGCCAGCGCATGCTCGATGAGCGGCTGATCATGCAAAGCGTTCCGACGATGTGGCTCGGCGAGGCCCGCTCGCGCGCGATGGTCCAGCAGGACCTCAATCGCTGGCTGCTCCGCCCGGCAACCGACGGTGCGGCGCACGCCTTGCAGCCCGCCACGATGCAACCGGCCGACCGGGCCTTGCTGATGCGGCGCATCGAGGCGCGGCCCTGGGAATGGGCCGCATCCGCCATCATCCCACCCTCGGTGGCACCTTGCCTGGTCGGCGAACGGCTGGAGCCGTTGCCGGTGGTGCTGCGGGTGTTCCTGGTGCAGGACAATGGTGAGTGGCGCGCGATGCAGGGTGGTCTCGCCCGCGTCCAGCAGCCCGGCAGCGTGATCGCGGGCAGTTTGCCGTTTGGTGGCCTGTCCAAGGATGTCTGGGTGCTCAACGAGGAACGCTCCGACATCTCTGGCCCCCCGCCGATGCCCGCGCCGATCCTGCGCATCCGCCGCACCAGCGGCGATCTGCCCTCCCGTGTGGCGGACAATCTGTTCTGGCTCGGGCGACATGTCGAGCGGCTTGAGCGCTCCGGGCGGCTGATCCGTGCCGCCATCGTCCGCCTGTTGCGGGGTGCCACGCTGGCACCGCGGGAATTGGCCGAGTTGCAATCGGTGGCGCGTTGCTTGGTCGAGGCCGGATGCATCGCACCGGAATTCGCCAGGGTGGAATCCTCCGGCGCGGGGCTCGCCGAGGCGCTGATCGCCACCACGCGCGACACCGGCTCGCTGATGCACCAGTTTGGCAATATCTCACGTCTGACCGAGAGCGTGCGCGACAGGCTGACCGGCGACATGTATGCCACCTTCACCCAGGCTCTGCGCACCGCGCGCGACGACGCCCAAAAAGCCGGGCGCAGTCTCGATCAGCTTGCCCATGCCATGGTCGGCGTGCAGCGCTACTCGAACGCGGTCGCCGGTGTCGCCGCCGAGAGCATGGTGCGCGGCGGCGGTTGGATCTTCCTTGAACTCGGCCGCCGGATCGAACGCGCCCATGCGGTGACCAGTGAGATCGCCATTGCCATCGACCACACGCCGCCGCGGATCGAGATCGGCTTGCGTCTGGCGCTCGAACTCTGCGACAGCGCCATCACCTATCGCACCCGCTACATGAACGTGCTGCAGCCCGCGCCGGTTCTCGATCTGGTGCTCTGTGATCAAGGCAACCCGCGCGGTCTGGCGTTCCAACTTGTGGCGATCCACACGCTGCTCGACGAACTGGCCGAACCGGGCTCGCGCGAAATGTTCGCAGCCGTGGCCGCCGGCGTGCTGGCCGAGGTGGAGGCGATTGTCGAGGGCGTGCTGGATGCCAACGACCAAGCGCTCGCCGCCTCCGATCTGCCGCCAAATCTTGAAGCGGTGGCAAGTGCGCTTGCCGATCTGTGCGACCGCATTACCCGGCGATATTTCGCCCTGCTGCCGGTTGCCCGCAGCGTCGGTGCCGGGGACGAGAGCAATGAGCCCGTCGACGACGCCACGGACGAGACCGAAGCGCTCCAGGGTGTGGCATGAGATACAAGGTCAGCCACACCACGTCCTACGCCTATGCCACACCGGTCGATCTCGCCAGCCACATGCTGCATTTGCTGCCGCGCGCGGTGCCGGGCCAATCGGTGATCTCCGCCGAACTGGCCGCCGATCCGCTGCCGGGGCGGGTGACGCATGCGCTGGATCATTTCGGCAACCATGTCTCCTGGATGTTCCTCGACCGCAGGCATGACAATTTCGATGTCACTTTGACCGCCGAAGTCGAAGTGATGTTCGCCCCGCCCCCACCGGTGTTGGCCACGCTGGCATGGGAGCAAGTGGCAGCCCTCGCGCAGGCAGGCAATGACGGGGCATGGCAGGCCGCCGAGTTCTGCTTCGACAGCCCGATGCTGCCCTTCGAACAGGCCGCCGGTGCCTATGTCGCTCCGAGTTTTCCCGCTGGTCGCCCGGTGCTGGAAGGGCTGCTCGATCTGAACGGGCGCATTCGCAAAGAGTTCAGCTTCAAGGCCGGGGTGACCAATGTGCAGACCACGGTCGCCAAGGTGCTGAGCCAGCGCGCTGGGGTGTGCCAGGATTTCACCCATCTGATGATCGCGGGGTTGCGCGCCATCGGCCTGCCCGCACGCTATGTCTCGGGCTATCTGCGCACCAAGCCGCCGGTGGGCCAGCCGGTCCGGCGTGGGGCGGATCAGTCGCATGCCTGGGTCGGGGCCTGGATGGGGCCGGACCATGGCTGGGTCGATCTTGATCCGACCAATGATCTCGTGGTCCGCGACGAGCACGTCGTCCTCGCCTACGGGCGCGACTACGGCGATATCAGCCCGGTGCGCGGCGTGATCCTGGGCGGCGGGCGGCACAGCGTGACCGTTGGGGTGGATCTGGAGGCGGTGGAGGAACTGGGTGCTTCCTCCGATCTGACCTGATCGCAATTTCGTCGATCCATCTGGTCCAAGTCGTGTGCGGGTCGACCAAAGTCGGAAATAGATTTTTTCCGAAACAAGCAATTGTGCGTGTCGATTTGATCGGGGTATGATTTCTGAGTTTGTTTCTACATGGGGAAGGTGTTCATGACGATTCGGGTCTGGAAAGCTCTGGCTGGCGGGTTTGTTGCCACCATCATGTCAGCTTCGGCAGCACTCGCGGCCACGCAGTCCTTGGCTACCACCTTCACGACCGCGTCGATCAGTGGCGGGGGCGGAAGCGCCAGCATCACCGGATCGTTCGACGTGACCAGCACGGTCGGCGTGCCGGAGTCTGATGTGTTCTCCAATGTCAATCTGACCCTGTCTTCCGGGCTGAGTGGTGTTGGGGCTTTGACCTTCTCGTCTGCGATCGATGATCCAAACAATATTGGCAATGCGCGGTTCTGGCAGACGGGATATGTCGAAGGGTCGGCCTATCAGGATTATTTCCTGTCGATCAGTTTTGTGACGGGGGCTCCTGGGCAGGGGTTCACAACTGAAAATCTCTACATCTGCAGCAACAACAGTTGCTCCAGTTATGACCCAATTGGTGGTGGCGGTGGCCAATACACCTATGTCGCGGCCGCTGTGCCTGAGCCTGCATCAATGGTGCTCTTCGGATCAGGCCTTGCGGGTCTGTTGGGCCTGCGCCGTCGCTGCCAGCGCGGTTGAGGGCAGACGCGCCACGCGATTGCCCCTGCGCCGTGTGGTGTAACGCCGCAATCCAGGGATCATGTGACATGGTCCCGGGTTGCGGTCACTGCGCCCCGTTTCTGCCGCACCCATCATGACCCGCTCTATCCCGCCGACAAGCCAGGGACAATAGTCAACCCGTCAATTGCGAGGAGGCACGACGATGCAACCCAGGAATCACACCCGCCGATTCCTGGGTTGCTTTGTCACTTCGCTCCTCGCAATTGACGGCGATAAAAGCCGATCAGCGAATTGGTGAACTCGCACTGCTATGACGGATGTCGGGCCGTGCGCGTGGCACGGTGCCGTCACGTTTATGCCGATTGCCGCAATTTCTCCCGCGCCGCTTCAGCCAGAAACCGTGACCGGTTGCGCGTGGAGCGGTCGATCTCCCGCACCAGGTCTTCCGGCAGGATCACATTGAGCCGGATTCCGCGTGGCGGGGCACCTGCACTGTCCACCAGGAATGCCACAGCATCCTTGTTCGCTCGATCCTCCATGATCGCGTCCAGTGAGGAGGGCGTGGGGAGCAACTCGCCATCTTCCATCATACCATGAATGTGCAAAGCCAAAGCCTCTGCCGCCATTTTCCGCGCCTCGTCCAGATCGCGGCCTGCGGTGATGCAGCCGGGAAAATCGGGGAATTCCACACCGAAGTCTGAATTTGGCTCTTTGCGGATCAATGCAATGTAGTTGGTCACTTGCCCATCACCTCAGGGTCAAACCGGACTGCTTTTCGATGTTGCGTGGCGTTCCGATCGGAAAGTCTCGTTTCGGATGTGGCACCGTGACACGTCCCGGTCGGTCAGGATGCCTGAACTGCCAGTGATCGCCCCGCGTCGCCACGTGCTGCCATCCGGCTGCTTCGAGGCGACGAATGATCTCGCGGCTGTTCACGGCTGCACCATATGTGGACTCAGTGTGTAATTGAAAGTGGAATCTTTGGCGCTGCCTTCGGATCGTAGTGTTGATTGGAGGGAGCGGGCCGGGGAATTCAGGATGATCCCGTAGGGCCGATTTGGTCCGCATGTCCTCCCATGGTGTTCGACATCGAAGGAAGATTGCCGCCCACACCTTGACCCGCGCCAACCTGTCAGCACATTCTGCGCGCCACCACTTAGGGGAGAGAACGATGCCGCAAGTCACATTGACGGTGAATGGCAAGACCCACACGGTCGAGGTCGAGGGCCGCACCCTTCTTGTCGAGTTGCTGCGCGAGAAGCTCGGCCTCACCGGCACCCATGTCGGCTGCGACACCAGCCAGTGCGGGGCGTGCACGGTGATGATGAACGGCACCTCGGTGAAATCCTGCACCACGCTCGCGCTTCAGGCCGATGGCGCATCGGTGATGACCATCGAAGGTCTCGCCGCCGCCGATGGCACGCTGCACCCGATGCAGGAAGCCTTCCGCGAACATCATGCGCTGCAATGCGGCTTCTGCACGCCGGGCATGGTGATGTCGGCGGTCGATCTGGTGCAGAGCCATCCGCAGGGTCTGTCGGAAGCCGATATCCGTCACGGTCTGGAAGGCAATCTTTGCCGCTGCACCGGCTATCACAACATTGTCAAAGCCGTCGCCGCCGCTTGGCCGGTGATGCACGGCAAGCAGCCTGTCGCCGCCGAATAATCAGCGAACAACGCTGAGACAAAAACAATAGCGACGCGGGTATCATCCAGCGTCGCAGGCTCGGGAGAGAGCGATGAACGCGATTTTCGAGGGCATTGGTGCCTCGGTGCGCCGCAAGGAAGACCTGCGCTTTATCAGCGGGCGCGGTCACTACACCGACGACATGAACCGCGCGGGTCAAACCCACCTTATCCTGAAGCGGTCTGACCGCCCGCACGCAATCATCAATTCCATCGACATCAGCGCCGCAAAGGCCGCCCCTGGTGTCGTCGCCGTCTTCACCCATGCCGATCTCGACGCTGACGGCGTCGGCGGCGTGCCCTGCGGCTGGCAGATCCACTCCAAAGACGGCTCGCCGATGGTCGAGCCCGCCCATCCGGTGCTCGCCACCGGTCGTGTCCGCCATGTCGGCGACCCGGTGGTGGCCATCATCGCCGAGACCAAGCAGCAGGCGAAGAATGCCGCCGAACTGGTGGTGATCGACTACACCGACCTGCCCGCCGTCGCCCATATCGCAGACGCCATCGCACCTAGTGCTCCGCTGGTGCATGACGGGGCTCCCGGCAACACATGTTTCGACTGGCATCTCGGCGACAAGGAAGCCGTCGACGCCGCCTTCGCCCGCGCCGCCCATCGGGTGAAGCTCGATCTGGCCAACAACCGCCTCGTGCCCAACGCGATGGAGCCGCGCGCTGCCATCGGCGATTACGATGCGATGAGCGGCGAATACACGCTGATCACCACCAGCCAGAACCCGCACGTCATCCGGCTGTTGATGGGCGCCTTCGTGCTGCACATCCCCGAGCACAAATTGCGCGTGCTTGCCCCGGATGTCGGCGGTGGCTTCGGCTCGAAAATCTATCACTACGCCGAAGAGGCCATCGTCACGTGGGCCGCCGGCAAGCTGAAGCGTCCGGTGAAATGGACCTGCGACCGCTCGGAAGCGTTCGTGTCCGACGCGCATGGCCGCGACCATCTCAGCACCGCCGAGATGGCGCTCGACGCCGAGGGCAATTTCCTCGCTCTGCGCGTCTCGACCGTCGCCAATCTCGGTGCCTATCTCTCCACCTTCGCGCCTGCGGTGCCGACCTATCTCTCGGCCACGTTGCTCGCGGGTGTCTACAAGACGCCGGTGATCTACTCCGAAGTCCGCGCGATCTTCTCCAACACCGTCCCGGTTGACGCCTATCGCGGTGCGGGACGTCCGGAATCGACCTTCCTGCTCGAACGCCTGCTCGACACCATCGCGCAGGACACCGGCATCGACCGCATCGAACTGCGCCGCCGCAACTTCATCCCCGCCGACGCCTTCCCGTATCAGACGCCGGTCGCCCTGCAATATGACAGCGGCGACTATGTCACCACGCTGAACTCCGCGCTCAAGGCCGCCGATTGGGCCGGGTTCGCGGGGCGTCGCGCCGAAGCGAAGTCGCGCGGCAAGCTGCGCGGCATTGGCGTGTCGACCTATGTCGAAGCCTGCGGCATCGCGCCGTCCAAGCTGGTCGGTGCTCTCGGTGCCCGCGCGGCGCTGTATGAAGTCGCGCAAATCCGCGTCCACCCGACTGGGTCCGTCACGGTCTTCACCGGCACCCACAGCCACGGCCAGGGCCACGAGACCACCTTCGCCCAGCTCGTCGCCTCGCAACTCGGGGTGCCGTTCTCGCAGGTCGATATCGTCCACGGTGACACCAACAAGATCCCGTTCGGCATGGGCACCTATGGCAGCCGCTCGCTCGCCGTCGGCGGCACCGCGATGGTCAAGGCGATGGACAAGATCATCGCCAAGGGCAAGAAAATCGCCGCCCATCTGCTCGAAGCCTCGGTGGAGGACATCGAATTCGCTGACGGCAATTTCACTGTCGCTGGCACGGATCGCGCGAAGAGCTTCGGCGAAATCGCGCTCACGGCCTACGTCCCGCACAATTACCCGATCGAGGAACTGGAACCCGGCCTGGAAGAGACCGCGTTCTACGATCCGGCCAACTTCACCTTCCCCGGCGGCTGCCATGTCTGCGAGGTCGAGATCGACCCGGAAACCGGCACAATCCAGGTGGTCAACTTCACCGCCGTGGATGACGTGGGCCGGGTGATCAACCCGATGATCGTCGAGGGCCAGATCCAGGGCGGCATCGCCCAGGGCATCGGTCAGGCGCTGCTCGAAGATGCGGTCTATGACAAGGCGGGACAACTCGTCTCCGGCTCGTTCATGGATTATACCATGCCGCGTGCGGACAATCTGCCGAACATCTCGGTGGGGACCGAGACCACTTTGTGCACCCACAACGCGCTCGGCGTGAAGGGGTGCGGCGAGGTGGGGGCCATCGGCTCGCCGCCTGCGGTGATGAATGCGGTGGTCGATGCGTTGAAGGATTACGGTGTGCGGCATATGAACATGCCTGCGACACCGATGAAGATCTGGCAGATTATAAATGCGTCGGCTGGCAAGCTGGCGGCAGATTGAGAAGGGGACAGAGACATGTATGATTTCGCCTATGAAAAACCTGCGGCCCTGGCGGCCGCTGTCTCCTCGCTGGCCTCCGACATGGAAGCCAAGGCGCTGGCCGGTGGCCAGACCTTCATCCCGGTGCTGAAGCAGCGCCTGAACAAGCCCTCCAAGGTGGTCGATCTGGCAGCCCTCGGCCTGTCCGGCATCACCGTCACGGCTGACACCGTCACCATCGGTGCGATGACCACGCATGGCGACGTCGCTCTCTCGGCTGACGTGCAGAAGGCGATCCCGGCGCTGGCGCATCTCGCCTCGATGATCGGCGATTGGCAGGTCCGCCATCGCGGCACCATCGGCGGCTCGCTCGCCAACAACGACCCAACGGCCTGCTACCCCACGGCCGTGCTGGCGCTGGGGGCGACGATTGTCACCGACCGTCGTGAGATCAAGGCCGACGATTATTTTCAGGGCATGTTCACCACGGCTTTGGAGCAGGACGAGCTGATCACCAAGGTGATCTTCCCGATCCCGCAGCGCGCCGCCTATCAGAAGTTCAAGAACCCGGCCTCGCGCTATGCGATGGTCGGCGTGTTCGTGGCGAAATTCGCCTCGGGCGTGCGGGTGGCGATCACCGGTGCGGCACAGGGCGGCGTGTTCCGTCATGCGGCGTTCGAAGCAGCTTTGTCGGCCAATTTCGCACCCGACGCGATTGCAGGCATCGTGACACCTGCCGACGATCTGAACAGCGACATCCACGCCAGCGCCGAATATCGCGCCCATCTGATCGGCGTGATGACCAAGCGCGCGGTCGCCGCCGCCTGAGACGTGCCGTTTTCGGTTCTATCGCAAAGGCTCCGGACAGTTGTGTCCGGAGCCTTTGTTCTGTTTGGCTTGCGGGCGGTGCGCGCATCACCGAGCATCGGGGCAGATTTCAGAACGGCGATGGATCGGATGACTTCACTGCGACGCCTTCTCCTCGCCTGTCTGCTGGCGCTCGCCGCTGTGCCTGCCCTGGCGCAAAACACCGCGAGGCCTGAGGCGAAGCTCACCGCCGGCGCTGCCGTGCCGGACTGGGTGGTGACTGTGCCGATCCCGGACGGCGATCTGGATCGCCCGATGGTGCAGATCCTCTCCGACACCCAGTTCCGCGCCGGAGAGGCGAGCGAGACCTATGTGCACAAGGTGCTGGTGGCGCACGACATCTCGGCGCTGGCGTCCATCGCCCAGCTCAGCATCACCTATGTGCCGGACTATCAAACCGTGCAATTGCACCAGATCTCGCTGGTGCGCGGCGGCGAAAGGCTGGACCGCACCGCGTCGGCGCAGATCCGCGTGCTGCAACGCGAAATCGGGCTGGAGCAGGGGGTCTATAGCGGCGAGGCGACGGTCTCGGTGCTGATCGACGATGTGCGCGTGGGCGACAGGGTGGAATATGCCTATTCCACCAAGGGCTCCAACCCGATCTTCGGTCGGCGTTTTATCGAATATGCCAGCTGGGAGCTGCCGTTTCCGACCGTCAGCCGCCGCGTGATGGTGCGCTATCCGGCAGATCGCCACGTCCGATGGCGGATGATCGGCGACGCCAGCGTCACCCCGCAGGAAACAACCGCGGACGGCCAGCACATTCTGCTGTTCAGCGCGCAGAACATGGCCGAGCGCCCTGGCAAGGCCGATATACCCGCGGATTATCCCTATTTCTCGTGGTTGCAATTCGCCGAATATGACAGCTGGTCCGATATCGGTGCCTGGGCGGATGATCTGTTCCGCGTCTCCGACGACCTGCCCGACGAGCTGCGCCGCGTGGTGGAGCGTCTGCGCACCCTGCCCGGTGACGAAGCGCGTGCGATGGCTGCACTGGAATATGTGCAATCCGAGATCCGCTATTTCTCGGTGGCGTTCGGCGAAAGCTCACATCGCCCAACCGCACCGGCAATGGTCCTGGAGCGCCGCTTTGGCGACTGCAAGGACAAATCCCTGCTGCTGCTGACGATCCTCAAAGCTCTGGGCATCGAGGCACGGCCGGTGCTGGTCAATGCGCGTCGCACCGCCGATCTTGATCGGCTGCTCCCCAGCCCGCTCGCCTTCGACCACGTGCTGGTGCAGATCACGCTGGCGGGGAAACTCTATTATCTCGACCCGGTTCGGGTGGCGCAGCACGGCAGGCTCGACCGGATCGGCAACGCCACGGCGGGTGCGGCCGCACTCGCTGTCCGGGCGACTGGTGCGATGCCCCTTCGCCTGCCCGCGCCGGTCCCGGAGCAGGGCGAATACGACATCACCCTGCTGATGAAACTGCCCGAGATGGACGGGCCGGGCAGCGTCAACATCCAGCGAATCTGGCGCGGCGTTTCGGCCGAGGCGATGCGCGCGGCGATGACGGCCAAGCCAAAGGCGGAAATCGCCAAGGCGTTTCGTGACGAGGTCGATAAATTCTACGGCGGCGCAATCGAGCAAGGCGAGGCCGAATTCGTCGATGACACCGAGCAAAACGTCTTCACACTGACCGAGAATTTCACCGTGCCGAAACTCGCCACCAAGGCCGATTTCGGTTGGACGATCCGCTTCAACCCGATCAATTTCATCCGCACCCTGCCGGAGAAGGCGGAGACCGACCGCAAAATCCCGCTGGCCATGTCGCGATTTCCCTATGCGGCCCGGCTGGTTGCCGATCTGGAACTGCCCGAAACCGTTCGCAGCAACGCCAATCCGTCATTCAATTCCATCGACGGCCCCGGCTTTCGCTTTCATCGCGGCGTGGTGTTTCGCGGCAACCATCTGCGGATGGTCGACGATCTCGCTTTGCTGACCGACCGGCTGCGACCCGACGATCTGTTGCGCTACAACGCAGATTACGCCGAGCTCGACCGCCAAGTGCGCGGCGCGTTCGTCATCTCCAAAGTCTTGCTGGAGTCCGCCTCGCCCAGTCCGAAAATCCGCTCATTGGAGGAGGACAGCCGCGAGCGGCATCTCGCCACGCTCGCCAATCTCACCCGCTCCATCACCGAGGCGGAGGCCGCCGGCAACCGGTCGGACCTGACCGGGCTGTATTGCAACCGCAGCTATATCGAGAGCGATCTCGGACAGGCGGACGCCGCGATGCGTGACGCTGATCGGGTCATCAAACTGGACCCCCGCAATGCCGCGCCCTGGGCGTGCCGCGCCTCGGCGTTTTACGCCACCGGCGATTTCGCCGAAGCGCTGTCGGACTACAATCACGCCATGGCGATCAATCCGGCGGACCACGAGCAATTGTTCCGGCGCGGCATGGCGCAGTATTTCCTCGGCAATTACAAAGCGGCCGTCTCGGATTTTCAGACGGCGATCAGCACCGCCCGCACTGGCCAGCAGATTTACCGCAAGCTCTGGCTGGCGCTCGCCTTGGCGCGACAGGGCAAGAGATTGCCCGATGCGCTGCTGGCCGAAGCGAAAGCGGGCGCTGCAGGCGAATGGCCGAGCCCAGCGCTTGCGATGCTGGCCGGCCTCCTGCCGGTGCAGACAGCATTGGCACCGCTGGAGGCGAAATCCGGTGATGATCGCGCTTTGGGGCTGACCGAGGGGGAGTTCTACGCAGCCGAACTCGATCTGATCCACCACGACACCGCCAGCGCCAAGCGGCGGCTGCAACGGGTGATTGGCTTCGGCGCGTTCATCTTCACCGAATATGTCGCCGCCCGCCACGAATTGCGGCGGCTTGAGGCAAAGCCGTGATCCCGTCTTGAAAGCGCAAAGACGCGGGCTGACATAAGCAACCTAGCCTTGACCGGACGACAGATTGGACCCTCCGATGCCGACCTCCCTTATTCTGCGCGGCGAGCCTGGGTCTGCGTTGTCGGATGCCGATTTCGACCGGCTGGTCGATGCCGCGCGGCGGTTCCGCAGCGCCAATGGCGGATTGTTCCAGCTCATCAACCGCTTCGCCAGCACGCTCGCCCGCGCCACCGGACGTGTGGAAGCCATCATGCAGCGCGCCTTCGGCCTTGGCCTGTCGGACCGGATGACTGGGCTGGCCGAGCAGGCACTCACCCGAGGGTTTCAAGTCTCGACGGTCTGGATGGAAGGGGGGGAGGCCGCTGAACGCTGGACCGGGCATCACAAATTTGCCGCCGTGGCCTCCGGCGCTGGTGGCGGGTTTCTCGGCGCTGCTGGCATTGTCGGCGATGCGGCGGTGACCACCGGGCTGATCATGCGCTCGATTGCCGAAATCGCCCGCAGCTTTCCCGGCGAGGATCTGTCAAACCCAGAGACCCGACGGGCCTGCATCGAAGTGTTCACCTTCGGCGAACGCGTCGCGGCGGACGAAGATCTGGGGGCGAGCTACTGGGCCGCGCGTTTCGCCTTTCAACACGCAACCATCGAGCAGGCGATCCGGCTGGCGGCCGGACGCCTCGGGGTCATGCTCTCGCAAAAGGCGGTGGCGCAGTTCGTCCCGGTGGCGGGTGCTGTGGCGGGGGCAGGGATCAACTACGCGTTTCTGTCCTATTTCCAGGACGTTGCACGGGTGCATTTCACGCTCCGCGAGATCGAGCGGAACAGCGGCAAGCCGGATGCGGTAAGGGCGGCGTTTGCCCAGGTGTTGCGACAGATCTGATACCAACGGTGGTATTGTTTGACC
>CAITEF010000191.1 GCA_903891315.1 uncultured Rhodospirillales bacterium
AGTCCTATTGCGAGACGGCCGACCTGCCCGCGCCGTGATCCGGGTGGCCACCCGGATCACGGCACACCCTCACGGGACGCAATGTCAGATTAACCTATTCGCAAGAGACAATTGCGAGGCGTGCAACGACGAAGCAACCCAGGAGGGCCGCCAAATGATTCCTGGGTTGCTTCGCTGCGCTCGCAATGACGAACAGGGGTTTCGTCGGCAGCACTGAATTCGGCTATGCTCCCACCATGACCGAAATCTATATCGACGGTGATGCCTGCCCGGTGCGCGAGGAAGTCTATCGCGTGGCGGATCGGCTGAACCTGATCGTCCATGTCGTCTCCAACGGCTCCCGCCCGATCCGACCGCCCGCCGATCCGCGCATCCGCATGGTGACAGTGTCAGAAGGGGCCGATATCGCCGATGATTGGATCGCCGAGCGGATCACCGATGTTGATTTGTGTGTGACATCCGACATCCCGCTCGCCTCGCGCTGCCTCGCCAAAGGGGCGAGGGCGGTGGCGCCGTATGGGAAGATCTGGACTGGCGACAATATCGGCTCGGCCCTGGTGGGACGTGAGATCGGCTACGCCATGCGCGAGGCCGGGCAAATCACCAAGGGGCCAAGCGCGCTGACCAAGGCGGATCGGTCGAAATTCCTTGAAGTGCTGGATCGCGAATTGCGCACGGCGATGCGGCCCAAGCCGGCAATCCGCGCCATTCCCTGGCCGGAATCCTAATCCGCCAACGCGCGCACGGTTCTCAGCAACACCTCCGTCCCCTTCGCCAATTGCGACGGCGAGGTGTATTCCGCCGGATTGTGGCTGATGCCGGCGCGGGAGGGGACGAAGATCATCCCGGATTGACACACGCGCGAGGCAAATTGCGCGTCGTGGAAGGCACCCGACGGGATCAGCCGGTGGCTGAAACCCGCATTTTCTGCCGCGCGCTCAACCTCGGAGATCACGCGCGGGGCGAATTCGATCGGCTTGGCGTTGAAGGTCTCGCGCACCGACCATTCGCAATTGCGCATCGCCCCCTGCACCACGCCCGCGATCATGTCGCCGCGCACGCGCAACGTGGCGGCCTCGGGATGGCGCAGATCGATGCTGAAAGTGACGTTGTCGGCCACCGAATTGGACGCGTTGGGCGAGACCGAGACGCGGCCGACGGTGAAGCGCAGCACGTCCTTCGGGTCATACATCGCCTCCTGCAACGCCAGGATCGCCCGCGAAGCCTCAATCATCGCGTCGCGGCGCAGGGACAGCGGGGCCGTGCCCGCATGCGCGCTCTCGCCGCTGATCGAGACGACGAACCAGCGGCTGCCCTGAATGCCGGTCACCACCCCGATATCGATGCCCTCGGCCTCCAGAATCGGCCCCTGCTCGATATGCGCCTCCACATAGGCGTGCGGTTTGGAGCCGAGCGGGCGGCGCGGGAGATCGGCTTCGGCGGCCATCTGCTCGGCAAGGGCGGCGGCGTAGTAGATTCCGTTGTGGTCGCGAACATCGTCCCAGTAATCCGAAGGATGCACGCCCGCCCAGCTCATCGAGCCGGTGCAACCCGGCGCGAACCGGCTGCCTTCCTCGTTGGTCCAGGCGACGACCTCAATCGGACGACGCGTGACAATCCCAGCTTTGTGCAAGGCGGTGATCACCTCCAGCCCAGCAACCACGCCATAGGCTCCATCGAATCGCCCGCCTTTCGGCTGGCTGTCGAGATGGCTGCTGGTCAGCACCGGGGCGGCATCGGAGTCGGTGCCTTCGACGCGCAGCCATAGATTGTTGGCCTCGTCGATCGAGACGGATGCCCCAATCTCCGCCGCCCAGCCCACCATCAAACGCCGCGCCGCACGATCACCCGCGGTCAAGGCACCCCGATTGACGCCGTTGCCGGGAATCGCGCCGATCTCGGCAAGATCCATCAGCCGGTTCCATTGGCGCTGTTCGCTGGCAAGGTTCATCGCGGGTCTCTTCGCTGGAGCAATATAGCAGGGCGGACAAGCGTAGCGCAGTCCGCCATATTTCCACCAGCGGAGCCAAGGCGGACTGCGCTACGCGAGCAGCCCCGTCATCGCGCCAACCTTTTGCGAGTCCGGGAACACCACACCAAGTGCGGCGGCATCGAGTCCCATATGTTGGGCCAGAATCCCCTTCGCCACGCCGCGCAGATCGGCGGTCGGCTGCAAATCGCGATTCTCGAACAGATTGCCCTGCGCCAGCCCCGGCCAATTCGCCTGGACGCGACCACCGCGCACCGCACCACCAAGCACGAACGCCACCGTGCCCGTGCCATGATCGGTACCGCCTGTCCCGTTGACGCGCACGGTGCGGCCGAATTCGGTCATCACCAGCACGACGGTCTGCTTCCAGCTGTCACCCATCGCCGCCTTCAACGCCACCATCCCCTGATCGAGTTGGGTCAGTGGCTGGTTGAGGCGGTTCTTCTGCGCCGTGTGCGTGTCCCAGCCGCCAACCTCCAATGCCGCCAAGCGCGGACCATCAGGGGCTGCGAGAAGTTTCCCCGCGTCAGCGCACAATGTCGCGAACCCGTTGCGATCCTTGCCCTTGTCTGCGCCGTTGAGTTGGCCGTCGGTGAAGTGACGCTCCTGCAGACCCATTTGGATCGCGGGGCCGGTGATCGGGTCATGCGCATGCAGGCTGGCGATGCGTGAATACAGATCCGTCGAAGCCTCGCCGAAGCCTTTCGGGATGAAACTGCCAACCGGCGTGGGGCCGCGCAGCAGCACCGGCACCGTCACCCCAACCGAAAGCGCCGATTGCGAGCCGCCCTGCCCTTTCGGCAACGTGCTGGCCACGCGGTTGAGCCAACCGGAGGTCATCGAGTGATCCGCGCCGAACTCCATCAGGTCCTGCGCCTCGAAATGGCTGCGCACCCGGTAGGAGCCCGCCACCGCATGGACCGGCAGCATTTGGCCTGATTTGTAGAGATCGTGCATGCCGCCCATCACCGGATGCAGACCGTAAAACCCACCAAGATCGAGCATACCGCCTTGGCTGCCGACGGCCGCGGGAATGATCTCGCCGCGCCAATTGGCAAGCGCCGGGTCGCCATAGGGCACCACGGCCGACATGCCGTCGAGCGCGCCGCGCAGGATGACGACAACAAAGCGCTTGTCGGTCGGCGCATGGCCCAAAGCGAGCGCAGAACGCCCCAAGGTCACCGCCGCTGTCAGGCCAAGCAGAGCCGAGCGACGTGTCATGCGCATTGAGGCGTGCGGGACGTGCAATTGGGCCATCGTCCTATCTCCTCTGGAATTCGGGGGAAGCGAGCAGCAATGTCAGCGCGTCGCGGCGGTCGCCCGCTAGACGAACGGCGTCGCGGGTGCTGGCCGACAACAACGGACCAAGCGCCATTTCGCCGAGCGCCTCGGCATCCATGCCACCGAGACGGGCGGTGAAGTCATGCACCCAGTCGATCCGGCGCAGCAGCGCTTCCGACCCGGCCCATTCGCTCGCGGCATCCGGCCAGCCATTCGGCAGGGGTGCCGCGTAGAGCGGCTGGCCGAGAGCGGCGATCAGGCCGGGGACGTCCGACGGCATCTTGTCCACCGGCAAATTGGTCGCGCGCAGGACGGCGAGCACGTACTCGACCGGTGCCCGGACCTTGGACAAAGGCTGCCAGGCTTCCGGCAGACGGGTCAGTTCCAGCGATGCCGCCTTGAGGTCGCCACGCGTGCGGTTCAGCACCGCCTCGATCCGCGCGAC
The DNA here is from genome assembly GCA_903891315.1 of uncultured Rhodospirillales bacterium. Classification (GTDB taxonomy): domain Bacteria; phylum Pseudomonadota; class Alphaproteobacteria; order Acetobacterales; family Acetobacteraceae; genus CAIQQQ01. The sequence goes on from CAITEF010000191.1 coordinate 3,717, forward strand.
CGCCGCCGGGGGCGGATCATCGGCCACAAAGTGCCGCACCAGCTTCATCGCCAGATTGTGATAGGTCGACGGATGCATCGACAGCCAGGTGAGGGCCGCCACCCCGCCCGCTTCGCCCTCCGGGAAACGCTGGCCCATCACCACCTGCTCACCAGGCTCATGCGTTTGCGGCCGATAACGGAACCCGCGCGGCGCGGTTTTCATCTCCAGCGACCAGCCGGTGAGGATCTTGGCGAAACTCGTCACATCTGCCTGGGTATAGCCTGCGGCAGGGGTAACCGTGTGCAACTCCATGCATTCACGCGCGAGATTCTCGTTCAGCCCCTTGTGCTGTCTCTGGCCGAACGGGCTGTCCGGCCCGAAACTCTGCGCATTGTCGAGATACAGCAGCATCGCCGGATGGCGCATCACCGCCATCACCATGTCGGTGAACCGCCCGGTGACATGCGGGCGGATCGCCTCGCGGATGAAGGCGTTGACCACCGCGGTGCATTCGCCGCGTCTGAGGCTGACGGTGAAATGGTTGTACCAAAACAGCGCCAGCCGGTCACGAAACGGCGTGTCGCTGATCAAGAGCTGATTGAACAAGGCACCCCGCTCGCGCAGAAAAATCTGTGCGACCGGCGACTGCTTGCCGCGCAGTTCCTTGTTCTCGCGCTCCTCCTGCAAGGCTGCCAGACCGTCCGCGACAGACACCCCAGGCGTTGCAAGGGCGGGATCAGGCCCATCGAGTTGGCGGGCCAGCCAGCCCTGCGGATCGGACGGCAAAGGCTCGTCGCCTTTGCGACCAAGCCCGAAGCGGTTCAGTGCGTGATGGGGTTGAGACTGCATGACGCCTCTCTACCGCCATTCTGTATGTCATTCTGTGACGAATGGTGAGCGAGATGCAGGCATTTTCGTGACGCAACGCTGGCCCCAGCCTGTTCAGGGCGAAACGCGCTTGCAAATCCGAGCGGTCACGGGCATGGGGAACGCCTCAATCGTCCGGCCCATTATGGGCCAACCGCTGGCGCGCGGGGGAAACCTCGTTTTTGCGCCCGCGTCGCATGAAGCCGTTTTACCCGTCCGCCAGGGCTTATGGAGGCCACCGTGTCCACTGACGCACTCGCCAGAATTCGCAACATCGGTATCACCGCGCATATCGACGCCGGCAAGACAACCACCACCGAGCGGATTCTTTATTACACCGGTGTGTCGCACAAGATCGGCGAAGTGCACGACGGCAACACCACGACCGATTACATGGCGCAGGAACGTGAGCGTGGCATCACGATCACCTCGGCAGCCGTGACCTGCGAGTGGAAAGACCACCGCATCAACATCATCGACACCCCGGGCCACATCGACTTCAACATCGAAGTCAACCGCTCGCTGCGCGTGCTCGACGGCGCTGTGTTCATCATAGAG
>CAITEF010000192.1 GCA_903891315.1 uncultured Rhodospirillales bacterium
CGATCAGCAATGAGACCTTCATGGCCGGTGCCAAGCTGATCGGTGCCAACACCATCGACGCGGTGAACAGCGTGCTGACCTCGGCACCGGAATATCTGGTGATGGGCATGTCGGCGGTGACGTTCTTCGGCGGCGTGGCCGGGGCCGATGCGTTCCAGGCCTCGATTGAGGAAGCCAGCGGGTTGAAGGTGAGCTGCGGCTCGCATGCCTGCACGGCGGCCCTCAAAGCCTATGGCGCGAAACGCATCGCGTTCTTCTCGCCCTATTTCCCGGCCGCGAACACCGAAGTGCGCCGGTATTTCACCGAGGCGGGGTTTGATGTGGTGCGCGATAGCTGCCTGCAATGCCCAAGCTGGATCGAGATTGCCGAGGTTACCACTGCCACCTGCCGCCAGACCATCCGGGCGCTCGACGGCGATGATGTGGACGCGATTGTCCAAGTCGGCACCAATCTGAGCATGATCCGCCTCGCCGCCGCCGCCGAATTGTGGCTCGGCAAGCCGGTGATCGCGATCAACACTGCCACCTACTGGCACGCCCTGCGCGCCTGCGGGATCAACGACAAAATGCCTGGTTTCGGGCGTCTGCTTGAGGAGTTCTGAGCCATGACCGACGAACTCGACATCTACCGCCGCCAAGGCTTCGCCCACACGCTTGGGATCGGCGCGGCCCCGGCGGTGGTGATTGTCGATTTCGTCATTGGCTTCACCGATCCCGCACATTTCGGTGGCGGCAATATTGGCGAGGCGATTGATCAGACCGTCAATCTGCTGTCCCTGGCGCGCGCCAAGGGATGGCCGGTGGCGCATACGCGGGTGATCTACGCCGATGACGGCGCCGATGCCGGGGCATTCGCCGCCAAGGTGCCGTCGCTGCGAAACCTGACCGAGACCAGCGAACTCTCGCAGATCGTGCCGGAATTGCAGCCGATCACCGGCGAGTTGCTGATCCGCAAACGGCAGGCGAGCGCGTTCTTCCAAACCGGGCTGGCCGATTGGCTGGCCTATCGCCGGGTGGACACGGTGTTCATCGCGGGCTGCACCACCAGCGGCTGCGTGCGCGCCTCGGTGGTGGATGCGTGCAGCCACAATTTCCGCACCATCGTCGTCACCGATTGCGTGGGCGACCGCGCCATTGGGCCGCACGAGGCCAATTTGTTCGACATGGGCCAGAAATACGCTGATCTGATGACGCTTGAGGCTATCAAGTCGGCCACGTAAGTCGGTCTCAAGGGTCAGCGCTCTACTACAATGCTGCGGGTGTGGCGAGATGTTCGGAGATCTCCGCCAACCGCCCGCCCATCACCGCCAGGATGTTGCGGGCGACCTGGACTGCGTAAAGCTGCTGCACCCCAGTGGTGAACGCGCCAATATGCGAGGTGGGCAGTACCGAAGGGTGCAGGCGCAATGCGCGGATGAGCGGATTGTCCTTCACCCCTTCGCTCGACCAGACATCGACCGCCGCCGCCCGCACGCTGCCAGCCTCCAATGCTGCCAGCAGGGCGGCTTCGTCGACGATGCTGCCGCGTGAGGTGTTGACGAGGGCTATATGACGGGACTTGGCGAAGAATTCCGCACCGATGATCCCGCGCGTGGCCTCGTTGAGTGACAAATGTACGGTGACGGCATCGGCGTTTGTCGCGAGGTCATCCAGGCTCGACACCGTCTCGCATCCCGGCGGCAGATCGAGCGTTCGGCCACGTTGGCTCCAGACCAGGACGCGCGCGGCCAACGGGGCGACGATGCGGGCGACTTCGAGCCCGATATTGCCTGCACCGACGATGCCGACCACCGATTCCGACAGTCCCTTGCCGCGTTGGATATCACGCCAGCGGAACGGGTCGGCGCGCAGGCCGGAGATGTCCTGTGGCACATGGCGCAAGGTCAGAATCAGCATCGCCAGCGCTTGTTCGGCGACGTGGCGGTTGGACAGGTTGGCGGTGCAGGTGACGGGTATCTTGCGCGCATGCCACAGCCCGGCGACGTCGATATTGTCGGTGCCAGCGCCGAATTGGGCGACGACGCGCAGATTGGCGAACGCCTCCACATCAGCGAGCGAGACGCGGCCAAGTCCGGTGACGAGTGCCACGACATGTGCCGCATCGCCTTCGGCCAGACTGCGCACGAGTGTCATTCCCTGCGCGGTGAGAAGGTCCGCCGCTTCGGGGATCTGCTGCAACGAGGCGGAATCGCGCAGAAAGACGAGTTGGCGTTCGGCCATCAATGGGTCAGCCGGTGCAACTGGTCGAGGATGGCGTCGCCCATGCCGGAGGTCGAGACCGTCTCCGCCCCGCTTTCGGCGATATCGGCGGTGCGCTTGTGGGCGGCGAGTGCACCGGCGACAGCGTCTTCGAGCAGGCGGGCGTCTTGCGGGCGGTGGAAGGTGATCTCCAGGGCCATCGCCAGACTCAAAATGGTGGCAATCGGGTTGGCGATCCCGTTGCCCGCGATATCCGGGGCAGAGCCGTGGATCGGTTCGTAGAGGCCGTGCAGCCCGTGCGCCGTCCGGCGCGCCCCGACGGACGCAGACGGAAGCATGCCGAGCGAGCCGGCGAGCACGGACGCCTCGTCCGAGAGGATGTCGCCGAAAAGGTTCTCCGTCACGAGGACGTCGAACGACGCCGGCGAGCGCACGATCTGCATAGCACAGGCGTCCACGAGCCGGTCCTCGAGGGCCACGTCCGAGTACTCGGCCGCGATCTCGTGGACCACCGTCCGCCAGAGTCGCGACGTGGCCAGGACGTTCGCCTTGTCCACGCTGGTGAGC
>CAITEF010000193.1 GCA_903891315.1 uncultured Rhodospirillales bacterium
CCACCGACGGCGCTGCTCGCCCCCGGATTTGTCGATCTGCAGGTCAACGGTGGCGGCGGGGTGATGTTCAATGACAGCCCTGATTTGCCCACCCTGGCGCGGATCGCCGGGGCGCATCGCGGCCTGGGCACCACGGCGATCCTGCCCACGCTGATCTCCAGCGACGCTGCCATCCGCACCCAGGCCCTCTACGCCGCCCAGTCGGCCCTGGCGGCGTCGGTGCCCGGCATTGCCGGATTGCATCTGGAAGGCCCGTTTCTCAATCCGGCCAGACGCGGCATCCACCCGGCGCGCATGATCGCCCGTCCCCAAGAGGCGGATCTCCTCGAACTCTGCGCCCCCTTCCCCGCCGCCTTGCTGATCACGCTGGCCCCGGAGATTGTGGGTGCGGCGACAATCAACCGCCTCCGTGCGGCGGGCTGCGTGGTGTTCGGTGGACATTCCGTGGCGGATTTCGAGCAGGCGCAGGCCGGGTTCGACGCCGGGATGTCCGGCGTGACGCATCTGTTCAACGCGATGTCGCAACTCGCCGGTCGCGCACCGGGGCTGGTTGGGGCGGCGTTGCTGCGGGGTTATGCCGGGATCATCGCCGATCTGCACCATGTGGCGGGGGCGAGTGTGCGGATTGCCTATCAGGCGATGGGGCCGGAGCGGCTGTTCTTCGTCTCCGATGCGATGGCAACCACCGGCAGCGATATCACCCGCTTTGAGATCGACGGCAATCTGATCTCGCTCAGCGGCGGCAAGCTCACCGATGCGAATGGCACGCTGGCAGGCGCACATATCTCGATGGCGGAGTGCGTGCGCAACGCCGTGTCCGTGCTCGGCATTCCGCTTGAGGACGCATTGCGGATGGCAAGTCTCACCCCGTCCGAGGCAGCCGGACTGGCGCGACACGGTCGGATTGCGCCGGGCACGCGCGCGGATTTCGTGTTGTTGGACGGGGCGTTGCAGGTTCGCAACGTCTGGCAGGGCGGAGAGTTGGTGTCGTCGGAGCATCAGAGAATCACGTGCGAAGGGTGAAGCCGTGTCGCGGCCAGACCGTCATCCTGCGCGAAGCGTCAGGATCCAGAAGTCGAAGATACCGCTCTCCGACTTCTGGATCGCGGCGCTTTGCTCACGATGACGGGGAATATTGAACACAATCCGGAACAATTAGGGCCAGCATGCGCCCCGCCGCTTTCTGGCATTTTCCAAAGCCTTCTCCCGCCGCGCCCAGGTGATCACGCCACGCGGCAGCGGAATTTTGAAAGACTCCGGCGTCGGGCGCGGCTTGCGCGGTTTCGGCGGCCTCGGTGGACGCGGCGGCGTCACCGTCCACGGCAATTCGACTGCCAGCGCCCGCAGCAACGGCCGCAGCACCCGGCGCGCCTGCGGATATTCCTCCAGCATCGCCGCCATCTCGGGCTCAGCCAGCAAATGCCGCAACTGGCCACCAAAGCACACCGCATCATGCTTGCCCGCTGGCAGCAGCCAGCCGAACCGACGCGGCAATCGCATTGCGGGCTTTCGAGGCGTTTGGCAGGTTTGGATGATCGCCGCCCGAGGCGTCCCATGCCGCAATGTTCCCGCGCGAAACCGCCCCAACATCCGCTCGATCTGGCCGAAAATCGTGCCGGTGCGGTTGTAAAGCAACCCGCCCAGTGCGGCATCCAACCGCCACAACCCCATCGCCCGGCGCAGCGCAACCAGGATCAGCCGAAGACTTTCGGTGATCTTGTCAGGCGCAGAGTGAGAGGGGCTGAGAACCATCTATGAGTGTAGACCATAGGACCAGGGTGGCTTTCAATTAAGTATTACCCCGTAATCCTTCGTAGGGTGCCAATTCCGCAGGAAGTGTACCGTCACGCCAACCCCTTGGTGCAATTCTTGCGGAATTGGCACCTTTGGGACCTCGCATCACTCCGTCATAGCGAGGAGGCGCAGCCGAAGTCGCAATTCATCAAAACCCGAGGCGGAATTTCGATGGATTGCCGCGTCGCCTGCGGCTCCACGCAATGCCGGATTTTAGAGCAACGCCCGATCACATTGAACCGAAGAGGTTCAATGTGATCGAGGCTAAGTTGCTCTAGAATCATA
>CAITEF010000194.1 GCA_903891315.1 uncultured Rhodospirillales bacterium
GATCATGTCGAGCAGGGAATCCAGGTAATCGCCCAACTCCGTGCCCGGCGCGGCCCCGCGCACGCGGGCGAGTTCGTCCAGGGCCTGCTGGTAATGCGCTGCGTCGCGGAGTTCTTCGATGTCCATCATCGCCATTCTCGAGGCCTGCACGGCTGTCGTCCGTTCTTCGCCTCATAGCTCTTGACGTTGGCAATGGCTACGACGACCTATCGCCCTATGCAGGATGATCCGACATCAGCGCCCAAGCGCTCTCAGGCCGAGATCGAGCGCGCGGCGCGTGATGCGCGGGTGGCGGCGGCCTTGCGGGCCAATCTGCTCAAGCGCAAGGCGCAGGCGCGGGCGCGGAATGAGCAATCAAGCACCTCAGACGATGGCACCGACACCTCTCAGGTGTCTGGGTGAGCGAGGTCGTCGAGCCCTCGGCTGATCCGATCCCGTCGCGCCCCTATCACCACGGCAATCTGCGTGAGGCGATGGTGGAGTCAGCCCTTGCCTTGCTCGAAGCCAACGGCCCCGGCGAGCTAAGCCTGCGTCGGGCAGCGCGGGATATTGGGGTGTCGCAGACAGCACCGCTCTACCATTTCGGCAACAAGCTGGGGCTGTTGGTGGCGGTGGCGACCGAGGGGTTTCGGCGGTTCCACAGCTTTCGCAAGGCCCGGATTGCTGAGGCACACACGACCGAAGGGCGGTTGCGGGCGGCGATGATGGCGTATGTCGAATTCGGCCTCGCCCATCCGGCGCTGTTCCGGCTGATGACCGGGCCAGAGGTGCGCAGCAAGGTGCGGGACGAGGCGCTGGAAGCAGCCGTCCGTGATGCGCTGGGTTTGTTGCGCGACTGCATTGCCGAGTATCTGGGCGGGCGTGGCCTCGGCGAGGACGACATGCACCGCGCAGCACTCTCGGCCTGGGCGACGAGCCATGGGATTGTGACGATCCTGCTTGACCGACAGGATTCCCCGCTGGTCGAATCACGCCGTCCGCCACAGGAGATTGCGGAGGAGATTATCGGCGTGTTGATCGGGGGCTTGGGGGCGATGCGGGCTGCTTAGGCCAGTTCAACCACCACCGGAACGTGATCGGAGGGCTGCTCCTCGCCACGCTCGCGTCGATCCGGCGCGGCTGATGTCAACCGTTCAGCCAGTTTCGGCGACAGCAAGGCGTGGTCGATCCGCAATCCGCTGTCGCGCTGCCACGCCGCCGATTGGTAATCCCAGAAGGTGTAGACCGGCCCGGTCGGGTGGAGTGCGCGGATCGCGTCGGTGAGGCCGAGCCACAGGATCTCGCGATAGGCCGCCCGCGTGGCCGGGCGCACCAGGGCGTCGGTCGGCGAGAGCGCGCCCTTTGCGTAATCCTCGTCGGTGGGGGCGACGTTCCAATCACCGAGAATGGCGAAATCTCGATCCTCGGCGAGCAGTGCCTCGGCGCGCAGGCGCAACGCCGTCATGAAATCGAGCTTGCCTTGATAGCCCGCCTCGCCGCCGGAATTGCCGTTGGGCAGATAGATGCCGATCAGCGTGACGCCGCCGGTCTCGATCTCGATATAGCGCGCCTGCTCAGCGACATCGCCGGTGAGGCCGGGAAGTGCTGTGTGCGTCACCTCGAACGGCACCCGTGCCAGCACGGCGACTCCGTTATAGGATTTCTGCCCAACCGCCACCGCGCGATAGCCCAACGCCTCAAAATTCAGCGCCGGGAAATCCGGGGTCTGGCATTTGATTTCCTGCAGGAACAGCACATCCGGCTGCACACGCTCCAACCACTTCGCCACGTGGCGTTCGCGTTGGCGGATCGAGTTCACATTCCAGGTGGCGAGGCGCACGTGATCTGCGATCAGGCCAGAGCGAAGCTGGAGCCGCAGCCACAGGCACTTGCGGCCTGCGGATTGCGAACCGCGAAATGGCTGCCGATCAGCGCCTCGACGTAATCGAGTTCGGAGCCTTCGAGCAGTTCCAGGCTGGTCGGGTCGATATAGACGGTGGCCGGACCGTGCTCGATCACCACGTCGTCTTCGGCCCGATTCTGGTCGAGTTCGAATTTGTATTGGAAGCCGCTGCAGCCGCCAGCGAGCACGGCCACGCGCAACGCGGCCCCGTCTTGGCTTGCTGCGATTTCGGCGATGCGCTCGGCGGCGCGGTCGGTGAGGCGGAACTGAGTGCTCATGGATGCAACATAGGCAGTCAATGACCGACATTGAAGGGGATTATGGTGCAGTGTAGGGACAGGCATGATCACGCGCGCTCCTTGGGCCGTTCAGCCCGAAACATCACGCGGCCGGCAACACCCCGAGCCGGAGGCCACCACGCGCAGCCCGTGGCAGCGGGATCGCGACCGGATCATCCACGCTTCGGCGTTTCGCAAGCTGCAATACAAGACCCAAGTCTTCGTCAATCACGAGGGCGATTTCTATCGCACGCGGCTGACGCACTCGATTGAGGTGGCCCAGATCGCCCGTTCGGTGTCGCGGGAACTCGGGCTTGATGAAGATCTGACCGAGGCTTTGGCCTTGGCCCATGATCTCGGCCACACGCCGTTCGGCCATGCGGGCGAGGACGCGCTGGGGGCGGCGATGAAGCCGTTCGGTGGGTTCGATCACAATGCGCAGGCCCTGCGGATCGTGACACTGCTGGAAGCGCGTTACGCCGATTTCGACGGGCTGAACCTGACCTGGGAATCCCTGGAAGGTCTCGCAAAGCACAACGGCCCGCTGCGCAAGCCGCCGCCTTATGTGGCGGAATTCGATCAGAAATTCCGGTTGGATCTCACCACCTATGCCTCTGCCGAGGCCCAGGTGGCGGCCTTGGCCGATGACATCGCCTATCACAGCCATGATCTGGATGACGGCCTGCGCGCCGGGCTGTTCACCATCGAGGACATCGCGCATCTGCCGGTGGTCAAGGATGCGCTCGCGATTGCCCGCCGCGCCAGCTTCGACATGTCGCCGCCGCGCCTGCGGCACGAGACCAATCGGCGGGTGATCAACACGCTGATCGTCGATCTGGTCAACGAGACACGACGCAGGATCGAAAAGCTTGATCCAAAAGACGCCGACGCGATCCGTCACGCGAAAGAGCCTGTGGTGGCGTTTAGCCCAGCTGTCGCCGAGGCGAACCGGGTGATCAAGGAATTCCTCTTTGCGCGGATGTATCGCCACTGGCGCGTCAACCGCATGACGGCCAAGGCCCGCAAGGTGACGAGCGAGATCTTCACCTTGCTGCACAACGCTCCCAATCTGCTGCCCGATGACTGGCGCGGACGGGCCGGGGATGTTCCCGGTTCGGCGCGTTGCGCGCAGGCGGTGGCCGATTACATCGCCGGCATGACCGACCGATTTGCGCTGGACGAGCATTCGCGCCTGACCGACATCACCGTCTCTGGCTGAATTGAAGTCATGTGCAGATCTTCCCCAATCGTCATTGTGAGGAGCCGCAGGCGACGTGGCAATCCATCGATACATCAGCCGCGCGTGTGGCTCGATGGATTGCCAAGCTTCGCTCGCAATGACGGCAATGTGCTTAGGATCCGTGAAGGGCAATCAATTTGACCGACCATAATATTTTTCATCTGTTCCGGAATTACGTGCTCGCCGCTCTCGCCGAGATCGTGCCGGATCTGCCCGAGGATCTCGCCGCCCGCGTTGAGGTGACGCCGACCAAGGATGAGGCGCATGGCGACATGGCGACCAATGCCGCACTCGTTGTCAGCAAAGTCGCACGCCGCAAGCCGCAGGAAATTGGGGCCGCATTGGCGGAGAAACTGGCGGCGCTCGATTTCGTCGAGCGGGCTGAGATTGCAGGCCCCGGCTTCGTCAATCTGCATCTGTCGCCCGACCTGTTGCGCGCGCAATTGCCGGTGATGCTGCGTCGCGCCGAGAATTACGGCGATGCGACCATCGGCCAGAACATCAACGTCAATGTCGAATACGTCTCTGCCAACCCAACCGGCCCGATGCATATCGGCCATTGCCGCGGGGCGGTGGTGGGTGACGCGCTGGCCAATCTGCTGGCCAAGGCGGGGTTTGCCGTCACCAAGGAGTATCTGATCAACGACGCGGGCGGCCAGGTGACGGCTTTGGCGTGGGCTGCGTATTGGCGCTATCTGGAGGCCATCGGAACCTCGCTCACCGAAGAGGAATATTCCGAGGAAGTGCCGGGCGGGCTGCAATATCGCGGTGAGTATCTCATCCCGGTCGGCCAGCGCCTGGCCGCTGAGCATGGCGGTCGATATGCAACCGAGACCAAGGGCGTTGCCGCCCCGGAAATCTGGTTCGAGATCGTGCGCGAGACAGCGCTTGAAATGATGATGGTCGGCATTCGCGAGGATCTCGATCTGCTCGGCGTGACCTTCGACCGTTTCAGCTCCGAGCGGGAACTCGTGCTCAAAGGGGCGACGGACGCCACTATCGACAAGCTCACCGAGATGGGCCTGATCTATCAGGGCATGCTGGAACCGCCGAAGGGCAAGCTGCCAGATGATTGGGAGCCGCGCGAGCAGATGCTGTTCCGCGCCACCGCGTTCGGTGACGACGTGGATCGGCCGTTGCGCAAATCCGACGGCTCGAACACCTATTTCGCCAATGACATCGCCTATCACGCCGACAAGATGGCGCGCGGGGCGGAGATCATGATCGATGTCTGGGGTGCCGATCACGGCGGCTATGTTTCCCGCATGCAGGCGGCGGTGAAGGCGCTGGCGGGGAACTCGAAGGCCCATCTCGACATCGTACTGTGCCAGATCGTCAAAGTCCTCAAGGGCGGCGAGTTGGTGCGGATGTCCAAGCGGGCGGGCACTTTCATCACGCTGCGCGATCTGTTGGAAGAGGTCGGGCGCGACGCGGTGCGCTTCACCATGCTGACCCGCAAATCCGACGCGCAGATGGATTTCGATATCGATCAGGCGATTGCGCAGACACGTGAGAACCCGGTGTTCTATGTGCAATACGCCCATGCCCGCTGCCGATCGGTGCTGCGGGCGGCGGTCGAGCAGGGAATCGACATCTCCGGTGAGGCATTGGCGGATGTGCCCACATCCAGCCTGGAGAATGCCGCAGAAATGACGCTGATCCGGCGTCTAGCTTCCTGGCCACGTTTGGTGGAACAAGCGGCTTTGGCGCGGGAACCTCACCGAATCGCTTTTTTCCTGTATGAACTGGCCGGTGATTTTCACATGCTTTGGAACCGTGGCCGCGAAGACGCCACGCTGCGGTTCCTGCAGGCGGATCAACCGGAAGCCACCTTGGCCCGTGTGGCGCTGGTGGCGGCGACGGCGATGGTGATCCGGTCTGGCTTGGCGGTGCTGGGTGTCACGCCGGTGGAAGAAATGCGCTGAGGCCGAAAATCCGGCTTCGGTCGGGAGTTTTGGAAGATGCACGACGATCTCTACGGCACTGCCGGAATCGGACGATTCGCCGCACCGCGCGAACAGCGTGTGGAAGTCCGGCCTGAATCGAACATGCTGCGGATGGGGCTGATCGCCGGTGGCATCGCGGCCCTCATTCTGATGCTGCTCAGCCTTTGGTCCTGGATCGGGCATCGCCATGGTGGCGTCCCGGTGGTCGACGCGGACACCCGTCCGGCACGGGAACGGCCTCTCGATCAGGGCGGCCTGAAGGTGGACGGTGCGAACGAGGCGATTCTGTCGGGCAAGACCGACAGCAAGCCCAACGTGACTGCGGCACCAGAGGCCCCAGCACTCGCGGCACTGCGCGCCAGCCCGCCGCCTTCGGTGGCAGCGATCGCGCCGCCGTCCGCCCCGCAGGCGGTGATTGCCACGCCACAGCCGACACCTGGTGTGATGGATGACGGCGTGCGCGTCAGCCGACTCGGCGAGACGCCGCAGCAGCCGCTGCTCAACGCCAGCCGTCCGCCAGCCGCGCAACCCGTGGCACCGGTTGCGCAACCGGCACCGGCGGCCCCAGCAAAGCCGAACTCCACTGTCGCAATCACCGGCACCAATCCTGCCCGACCGGTCGCGAAACCCGAAACAGCGCCGACCGTGACGGCGGCGTCGGCTCCGGCGAAGATCCCTGTGGAAACCAAGCCGACCGGTCAGCCAATGGTCCAGTTGGGCGCTCTGCCCACCCAGGCCGGGGCGAATGCCGAATGGGCGCGGCTGGAGAAGAAAAATCCGGAGTTGCTGGGAAGTCGCGCACCGGTGGTCTCGCCGGTGTCGCATGATGGCAAATCGCTGTGGCGCTTGCGGGTCGGTGGGTTCGAGGACAAGGCGGCGGCGAACAAATTCTGCGCGCAGGTGAAATCTGCCGGTGGGCAATGCATCATGGTGCCGAACGGCTGAGCACCCTGGCCTGTCCGCCGTCGATCGGATGTGGCAGTAGGGCGCATGCATGCTGCCATCATCGGGATTCCCGGCCCCACGCTAGATGCCGAGAGCAGGGCCCTGCTGCGGGCTTATCCGCCCGCCGGGGTGATCCTGTTCGGCCGCAATGTGCAGTCACGTGACCAGTTGGCCGCACTGCTCGCCGATCTGCGCAAGGCGCTGC
>CAITEF010000195.1 GCA_903891315.1 uncultured Rhodospirillales bacterium
ACTCGCCCCAACCCTGTGCCATCACGTCCGCCTCTATGCTTGCGGCACAGATGCAGGCAGGTTCCCGGTTCAGCAAGGGCTTGCATGCATGTCGGAGGAGACGAGACGATGAACATCACGATTCTGGGCGGTGGCGGTTTCCTCGGGCGCAAGATCGCCGAACGCCTCGCCGCCAGCGGCAAGCTGGGCGACCACGCCGTCTCCTCGCTGATCCTGTTCGACCTTGCCGCCCCCGCCCCGCTCGACGCTGGCTTCCAGGTCACCTGTCTCGGCGGCGACGTGGCCGACCTTCCGGCAGCGGCGATCCCGGACGGCACCGACGTGATCTTCCACCTGGCCGCCGTGGTGAGTGCCGCCGCCGAGGCGGATTACGATCTCGGCCGCCGGGTCAATCTGCGCGGCACCGACGCGTTGGTCGATGCCTGCCGCAGGCTGAGCCGTCCACCGCGCGTGGTGTTCACCTCGTCGGTGGCAAGTTTCGCCGGGGGGCAGGACGCCAATCTGCCGGATGACGCACGCCAGATGCCGGGCAATTCCTACGGCGCGCAAAAGGCCGCAGCCGAACTCGTCCTCTCCGACGCCAGCCGTCGCGGTTTCATCGACGTGGTCAATATTCGCCTGCCGACGATTTGTATTCGCCCGGGTGCGCCGAACAAAGCCGCGTCGAGCTTCGTCTCCGCCATCGTGCGCGAACCGCTGCTCGGGCTGGAGACCACACTCCCAGTGCCGGAGGATTTCGCGGTCTGGATCGCCTCCCCCGCCTTCGCCACCGAATGGCTGCTGCACGCGGCAACGCTGGACACCGCCCTGCTCGGCACCGATCGCGGGATCAATCCGCCCGGGATCAGCGCGCGGGTCGGCGACATGCTCGATGCGATGGAACGCGCCCGCCCGGGCACGCGCGGCTTGGTGCGCGCCGAGCCGGATTCCACTGTGGCGGCGATTGTCGGCACCTGGCCCGCCTCGTTCACCGCAACCCGCTCACCGGGTCTGGGATTTGTGCGTCATGGGAATCTTGACGCTTTGATCGCGGAATTTCTTGCCCACGACCTGGAACCGACACGTCGCATGCGCGGCATGTAAAAATTCTTTGTCTCGCGTCACGAATGACACAGAATTGAGTTCCAGACTGGGTTGCGTGCGCTGAGACATCGGCGCACGAATTTTGGTGTGCAAAGGGGTTGGGTGGCGCAGGCTGCCCTGATTGTATGACGCGTCCTCACGATCTGGCCGGTCCCGCCGCGGGGGCAGCCTCGACGACACCGAACAATCCCCGGTTTTGGATCGGGGAGCTGTTTTTGCACGCCCCGGGTACGCTGCGCGCAATGGTGCGTGCCGACGAACTTTGGCTGGTTCTGCTCGCTGCCATCGCTGGAATTGCCGCTGGGTTGAGCGTCACCTTGATGGGGTGGGTCACCCAGTGGATGCATTCGGTGCTGTTCGGGCTCGATCTGCGCGAGCGGCTTTCGGCCCAGGCCGAAGTGTCATGGCTGCGCACGTTCCCGGCCCTGGGATTGGGCGGCCTGTTCAGTGGCTGGTTAAGCGTCTTCATTCTGCGCCGCTGGCCGCGCCGGGCAATTGACCCAATCGAGGCGAATGCACTGCATGGCGGGCGGATGTCGTTGCGTGACAGCCTCATCGTCGTGGTGCAAACGATGCTCTCCAACGGCGTCGGTTCCTCGGTGGGGCTGGAAGCCGGTTACACCCAGCTCGGCAGCGCTGTTGCCTCCAAATTCGGCCGCGCCTTGCGGGTGCGGCGCAACGATCTGCGCACGCTGGTTGGCTGCGGTGCCGCCGGTGCGATTGCCGCCGCCTTCAACGCGCCGCTGACCGGTGCCTTTTATGCATTCGAACTGGTGATGGGCACCTACTCCATCGCCTCGCTCGCCCCGGTGATGGCCGCCTCGCTGACTGGGGTGACGGTCGTGCGGCTGATCTCGCCGGAACTGATGAGTTTCAACATCCGGGTTCCGACGACGATTGAAGCGGCGTCGTATCTGTCGATCATGGTGCTGGGTGGCTTGTGCGCGCTGGGCGGCATTCTGCTGATGCGCGGTGTGACACTGACCGAGGCTTTGTTCCGCCAGTCCCGCGTTCCGGTCTGGCTGCGCCCCGCCATCGGCGGTGTGGCGGTGGCAGGCTTGGCGTCGATCACCCCGCAGGTGCTGTCATCCGGCCATGCCGCGCTGCAGGCGGGGTTGGATGCGCCCTATTTGCTGCCGGATATCGTGATGCTGATCCTGCTGAAGGCGCTGGCCTCGGCAATCTCGCTCGGCTCGGGCTTCCGTGGCGGTCTGTTCTTCGCGTCATTGTTCCTGGGCGCTCTGGTCGGCAAGCTGTTCGCCGCCGTGCTGGCGTTGCTGACGATCACCTCGGTGCCGCCAGTGGTTCTGGCGGTGGCGGGGATGAGCGCGCTCGCCGTCGCGGTCGTCGGCGGGCCGCTGACGATGTCATTCTTGGCACTTGAAACCACTGGCTCCTTGCCGCTGACGGTCGCCGTCGTCGCCGCCTCCCTGCTCTCATCGATCACCGTGCGGCGTACCTTCGGCTACTCATTTGCGACCTGGCGCTTCCATCTGCGCGGCGAGCAGATCCGCTCGGCCGTCGATATAGGCTGGATGCGCAACCTGACGGTGGGCCGGATGATGCGCACCGAGACCCGCACAGTGTCCGCCGACACGCTGCTGTCCGATTTCCGCCGCGACGTGCCATTGTCCGCCGCATCACAGGTTGTGGTGTTGGATTCCGAGCAGCGCTATCTCGGGCTGCTGATGGTCAGCGAGGCGCACGCCGCCAAGGATGACGGCACCACCACCATGGGTGCCCTTCCTTTGCATGACCGCAGCATCACCCTGCTGCCGGAGATGACGATCAAGGACGCGGTGGAATGTTTCTCACATGCCGAAAGCGACTCGTTGGCGGTGCTGGATTCCCACACCGAACGCCACGTGATCGGCCTGCTCACCGAGCAATACGCCCTGCGCCGCTACTCCGACGAGTTGGAGCGGCGTCGGCGCGAGCTTTCCGGCGAGTAGCCTCACCGATTGACAGCCCCCCTCCGGGCTTTCAGCCTGCTGCCAAACGCAGGAGGAAGAGTCGCATGGCCCATCGCTTGATCGATCTGTCGGTTGCATTGCGCGACGACATTCGCAGCGATCCGCCGGAGATGTTGCCGAAGATCGAATATCACTCGCATCAGATGACAGCCCCCACCGTGGCGTCGTATTTCGGCGTCTCCATCGATCAGTTGCCGGAAGGCCAGTATGCCGCGATGGAGCGCTGCACGATCAGCAGCCACAACGGCACGCATGTCGATGCGCCCTATCACTATTTCAGCCGGATGAACGAGGCGCTGGTCCCCGGCGGCGAGCCGTCGATGCGCATCGATGAGGTGCCGCTCGAATGGCTCTATCAGCCCGGCGTGAAACTCGATTTCCGCCATCTGCCCGATGGCTATCTGGTCCAGCCCGCCGATATCCAAGCCGAACTCGACCGCATCGGCCACACGCTCAAGCCACTGGAAATCGTGCTCGCCAACACCGCCGCCGGTGCCCGCTACGGCCAGCACGAATTCATCGACAGCGGCTGTGGCTTCGGCCGCGCGGCCACACTCTGGCTGGTCGAGCAGGGGATCAAAGTGGTCGGCACCGATGGCTGGAGCTGGGACGCGCCGTTCAGCCACACCAAGCGCCGCGTAGAGGCCACCGGCGATGCCAGCCTGATCTGGGAAGGTCATCGCGTCGGGCGCGACCGCGCTTATTGTCAGATCGAGAAAATGAGCAATCTCGACCAATTGCCGCCGGATGGCTTCATCGTCTCGGCGTTCCCGGTGAAGCTGCACCGTGGCTCGGCCGGATGGACACGCGCGGTGGCAATTCTACCAGATTGATCAGTTGGACGCCTGCGCCGCATTGCCGCCAAACGGTGCCAGTCGCTGCAGTTCGTCAAGGGCCGCGCGAAGGGTTTTGAATCGGCCAATCGTGACGCCGCGATTGGCCTGCCAGAGCATGTAGCCATCACGCACGCAGCCAATACCCCAACTCGCCCAGGCACTATCGCGGCTGTAGAACAGCATGTATTCGCGCAGCCCCGACTGGCTGAGGCCATGGGCCTTTTCAAACGAGATGCGCCCAAAATTTGACAGGCCGGACTCGATGGCCCAGGCGTGCGTCACAAGACGATCCCCAACCGAAAATCGATACGATGGAAGATAACAATCGGTTGCCGATTTTGGTCCGGAGACAAGATGAACCGGTTTTCTGTCGGAGGTCGGGAATTGTATCACGGGGCTGCATGGTTCGGACAATGACACCGCATCTAAACCTTTCCGCTTGCTCACCAATGTCAGGATTTGTCGTCCCTCTTCGGAAAACTAAGCGAAAAAGATTAAATTGCGAGTCTCATGATTTATATCATGCGATAACAAAATAGTTTACCGCCCGCCATCAGCCCTCGAACGGGTCCCGCATCATGATGGTGTCGTCGCGCTCCGGGCCGGTGGACAGCAGGGTCACCGGGGCCTCGATGAGTTCCTCAACACGGCGGATGTATTTCACCGCCTCGGCCGGAAGCTCAGCATAGGAGCGGGCGCCCTTGGTCGAGGCACTCCAACCGGCGATGGTCTCATAGATTGGCTCAGCAGCCGCCTGGGCGCGCATCGCGGCGGGCAAGTAGTTGTATTCCTGACCATTGATGCGGTAGCCGACGCAGACCTTGAGCTCGGGCAGACCGTCGAGCACATCGATCTTGGTCATCACAATGCCCTGGATCCCGCCGACCTTGATGGCCTGACGCACCATCGCCGCGTCGAACCAACCGCAGCGGCGCGGACGGCCGGTGACGGTGCCGAATTCGCGGCCACGCTCACCGAGCAGGCGGCCAATGTCGTCATGCAGCTCGGATGGGAACGGGCCGGAGCCGACGCGGGTGCAATAGGCCTTGGCGATGCCGAGCACGAAACCAAGCGCGGATGGCGCCATGCCGGAGCCGATGGAGGCATTGGCCGCAACCGTGTTGGACGAGGTGACGAACGGGTAGGTGCCGTGATCAACATCCAACATCACTGCCTGCGCGCCCTCGAACAGCACGCGCTTGCCGGAGCGACGCGCTTCGTCCAACCGCTCCCAGACCGGCTCGACAAACGGCAGAATGCGCGGGGCATAGGCCAGAAGTTGGTCGAACAGCGCCTGTTTCTCGAACGTCGGCGCACCGAGGCCCTTCAGCAGAGTGTTGTGATGCAGCAGCAACTCGTCGAGCTTGAAGGACAGCGTCTCCGGCTCGGCCAGATCACACACGCGGATCGCGCGGCGCGCGACCTTGTCCTCATAAGCCGGGCCGATGCCGCGCCCGGTCGTGCCGATCTTGGCGTCACCACGCGCGGCCTCGCGCGCACGGTCGATGGCACCGTGCAGCGGCAGGATCAGAATGGCGTTCTCGGCAATCCGCAGCGTCTCCGGCGAGACCTTCAGGCCCTGGCTGATCACACGGTCAATCTCGGCGAGCAGCGCCTCGGGGTCGATCACCACGCCGTTGCCGATAATGCCCATCTTGCCGCGCACCAGACCGGAGGGCAGCAGCGAGAGTTTGTAGGTCTGGTTGCCCACGACCAGCGTATGGCCGGCATTGTGGCCGCCTTGGAAACGCACCACCAGATCGGCGCGGCTGGCGAGCCAGTCCACCACCTTGCCTTTGCCTTCGTCACCCCATTGAGCGCCGATGACAGTTACGTTGGCCATTCAAACTTACTCCGAAACCAGGGCGTGCAGCGTGCCCCCAATCACAACATGCCCGCAAGCCAAGCGCTCCGCCTCTCCGCGCGGGTCTGCCACTTTGTCCAGTCCGGACACCGTGACATGCCCCTGCGCTCGCAGGATGGCACCGTCTTCGCCGAACGGCACATAAACACGGCTGAGCGCCTGCTGGCGCGGCGCGGCGCGCAGCACGGCGTCGGGATAGAGCGTCAACCCCGTCGCGGCCTCACCGTCGCCACAGATATAGCGGCCACCGCGCCCGAGCTCTTCGTTATGGCCGGGGGCGTAGACGGTGAAGCACACGCCGGTGTGGTATTTCAGCCCCCGGAATTCCACCGGATCAACGGTCAGTTTCAGCCCCGGTGCCTGAACACGAATAGCCTCGACCGTCGCTGCCAAACGCTCGGCGAAGCTGCGCGCTTTGGGCGTGAGCGGAGCTGCGGCGAGTGCGGCCAGTGCACGTTCGGCAGGACCGGCGGCGAGCAGAAGATCAATCAGCGCCTGCGCCAACACCCCACCATGCTCGGCCACCGAAGCCGCATCCTTGCGGTCAAGCGCGAAGGCAAGACGGGTGCGATGATCACCGAGAATGCCACTCTCTTCGAGCAAGGTCGAGATCAACGGCGGCATGGTGAGATCAACGCTCAGGCGGGTCAGCCCAACCGAGGCCAAAGCTTCTGCACCGACGGCCAAAATCTCGGCATCGGCCTGCGGCAGATCGGGGCCGATCATCTCAACGCCAGCTTGAGCGACCTGACGGTCCGGATCGAGATGCGTGCCACGCACGCGTAAGCACTGCCCATTGTAGGACAGGCGCAGCGGGCGCGGCGAATGGGAAAGCCGGGTTGCGGCGATCCGGGCGATCTGCGGCGTCATATCAGCGCGGATCGCCATCATGCGATGCGTGTCGGGGTCCATCAGGCGGAAGACCTGATCGGCCATCGCAGCCCCGGTGGCGGACAGCAGGCTGTCCTCGAATTCCAACAACGGCGGTTTGACACGCTGATAGCCGTGCAGGGTGAACACCCGCATCACCGCGCCAATGGCAGCGGCTTCGGTCTCAGCCTCTGGCGGCAGCAGATCGCTCAGCCCGGCGGGGAGTAGGGCTGGATTGGGCGGTGTGTCGTTGGTCATGCGCTTTCAGCCTAATGCGAGGCATGTCTAGCACTGGGCGGAGCCAGGGCAAGCCTTAGACAGTTCAGATCAGCCGCGCAATCCAGCCGCCACCGGCATCCGCCAAGCCGCCAGCGCCGGAATCAGCGACAGCACGCCGCCAGCCAACACCAGCCGCAGAGCGAAACGCAGTTCCTGCCAGCCCAGCCCGGTGGCCAGATGCAGCCCGGTTTGTTGTTCGACCAAGCTGGCCACCAGATAAGCGGCCAAAGCTCCGACCCCGATTCCCAGCACGCAGCCAACCGCAATCAGCAGGCTGGCACCTGCCCAGGTCACCAACAACACATACACACGCGGAGCGCCGAGCGCCCGCAGCACCGCATAACGGCGGCGGCGCAAAGCCACCAATGTGGCGATCAGCAGCAGGACTGCAGCAAACACCAAAATATCGTTCAGCCCCGCCGCCAGCACCAACACATCGCGCAGATCGCCTGTGGTCTTGTAGAGGGACACCAGCACTTCGGCTGGAAACAGCGCCATTGTGCCACCCTGGCGATATTGGCCACGCAGGACGTAAGCATCCGCCACGCGCACCGGCTTGACCACTATGGCAGGCACGCCCGGAACCTGCTTGGCGTCGAATGGCGCGCCGAGCGGGCTGTCATCGTCTTGATGGCCGTTGCCCAGAGAATGGGTCTCCCACACCGATTCCACCGGAATCAGCACCGCGCGGTCCCAGGGTGAGCCGAAACGTGGCAGGCGACCGACAACAT
>CAITEF010000196.1 GCA_903891315.1 uncultured Rhodospirillales bacterium
AATTGATTCCTGGATTGCCACGCTGCGCTCGCAATGACTGTGCAGAGCGTTCGTCAATGCGCCGTCCCCTGCCCGAGCGCCCGCGCCTGATCAACCTCCTGGCGCACCATTTCCCAGACCTGCTCGACCATATCGTTGAAGGCCGGGCTTTTGTGGATGGCGGGGTCGCCGGAGCGGTTGAAATCGGCTGAGACCAACTGCTTGATCCGGCCGGGCCGCGCGCTCATCACCGAGATGCGGTCGGCGAGGAACACCGCCTCGGCCACGTCATGCGTGACGAAGACAACCGTCTTGCCGGTGCCGCGCCAGATGCTGAGCAATTCCTCCTGCATGATCCGACGTGTTTGGGCGTCGAGCGCGCCGAACGGCTCGTCCATCAGCAGAATATCCGGGTCGATGGCCAGCGTGCGCGCGATGGCCGCGCGTTGCTGCATGCCGCCAGAGAGCTGCGAGGGATAGGATTTCTCGAAGCCTGTCAGATGCACCAGATCGATGAAATGCTTCGCACGGCTTTCAGCTTCCGATCCCTTGATGCCTTTCTTCTCCAACCCGTAGCGGACGTTTTCGATCACCGTCTTCCAGGGAAACAACGCAAAATTCTGGAAGACGATGCCGCGATCCGGACCGGGCTCGCTCACCAGCCCCTTTGCGGTACGGATGGTGCCTTGCTGGATCTTCTGAAATCCGCCGATCAAGAACAACAGCGTCGATTTGCCGCAGCCGGACGGGCCGAGCAACGCGTGGAACTCGCCGGGGGCAATGGAGAGCGAGACATTGTCGAGCGCGATGGTCGGCTTGCCCGAACGCGGCGTGTAGCCGTGGGTGATGCCTTCGATCTCAATCCCAATGGAAGAACTCATGGATTGGCCCCAATGCGCTTCTTGGCTTCCTCGATGAAGGAGAAATCGCTGTATTTCTTCACATCGATGGTGCCCGGCAGAATGCCAGCCTCTTTCGACAGATCGATGGCCGATTGCAAAGCAGGCACGTTGGGCATCTCCCACGGGTCGCGGAAATAATCGGCCTTGGTGAACAGATGCTCCAACTCGGCGGGCGGCACTTTCATGAATTCACCGATGATCTTCAGGCCAGCCGCGCGGTTCTCCGGGGCGGAATACCAGCGCATGGCGCGGATATAATCCTCGATGAAATCCGCCATCGCCGCGCGGTTCTTGCTCACGAACTCATTGGTGCCGAGCAGGAACACGAGGTCAGACGGCCCAAAGGCATCATTGGCGACGAAAATCGGACGATATTTGCCGGTCTGCAGCGCACCAGTCAGACCCGGCATCAAGATCGGGGCGGCGTCCACCTTGCCCTGATCGAGCAGCGAAATCATCGTCGGGAAGGCGGCCTGGATTGTGACGAAGTCGCGACGATCCTGCAGCCCGGCTTTCAACATCACGCCGCGCATTGCGGTGTCCGAGGCTGAGCCGATGGCGTTGGTGGCAATCCGCTTGCCCTTGAGGTCGGCGGGTTTTTTGATGTCGCTGTCAGCCTTCACCAGCCAGGTTTCCGAGTGGTAGCCCGGAATACCGTCCTGGATGATGTCGGCGACGAGGCGGACATCGAGATTGGCGTTGAGCACCGCGAGCGCCATTGTGGCGGGTGATGATGCGATCAGGTCGATCTCACCGGCGGCAAGTGCGGTGAGCTGTGGGGCCGAGCCGCGGAAAAGCACGGGTTCAGCGGTGTAGCTTTTACCGTAATGCTTGAGATACGGCTTGTCCGGCCCGAACAGCACCGGGATCATGTGACCGGGCATTGTGCTCCAGCCAACGCGGATGTTCAGCGGATCGGCATGGGCTGCGGCCAGCGTGAAGCCGAGCAGCAGCAGCGTCGCCGTCATGATGGATTTCAACGCCCGTATCGCACCCATTGTCGTCTCCCTGTCTTGCGGTTCGCGCCGCTGGTTCCGTTTTTATCGGATGATTTCATTCGCAGCAGACACCATCGCGCCCCCTTTGTGCAAGACCGTGACGCCTTGCAGCGTGGGGTTTTCCGCAATGTGACGTGGGCGCATAGTGCAACCATGTCCGACAGCCCTCCGGAAATCCGACTATTCGTCGCAGCCTTTGAGGAGCGCAGCTTCACGGCGGCGGCCAAGCGGGAGCATGCCACGCAATCGGGCGTGTCACAGCATATCCGCAAGCTGGAGGACCGTTACGGCGTGCGTCTGTTCGCCCGCAATGCCGGGGCGATCTCTCCCACACCTGCGGGCGAGATTTTCTACCGCCATTGCCTCGACGTTCTCCGCGCGCATGAGGCTGCCGCCCAGGCTCTGCGCGGGTTTGGCAAAAGTTTGGAGGGCGAGATTGTCGTGGGCCTGATGCCCTCGATGACACGCTGCGTGCTCGCGCCCTCGCTGGCACGGTTCATGGAGCAGCATCCCAACGTGTCGGTGCGCATTGAGGAGGCGTATTCCTTCGTGCTCACCGAACGGGTGCGCGCGGGTGAGTTGGCGTTTGCCGTGGTGCCCTCGGGCTCGTCCGGCCCCGGTGTGCGCAGCCGCTTCTTTTGTCGGACGCCAGAAGTTCTGGTGGCGGGACCCGGGCGCGGGTTGCTGCATGGTGCGGCGGTGCGGCTTGGCGATCTGGGGCCGATCCGACTGGTACTGCCGGGGATTCAAAATGCGCGGCGGGTGAGTTTGGACGCTTATCTGAACGCCAATTCGGTGAACGTGACGCAGATCCTCGAACTGGACGCGATGCTGGGTGCGCTCGATCTGGTGGCGCAGACCGATTGGCTCACCATTGTTCCGGGCGTGATGATGGCCGACAGCGAGGCGGGCGGGCGATGGACGGTGGGGCGGCTGGATGATCCGCCATTGTCGGTGGATCTGATGCTGATTGAGCCGGCGAAACGGCCATTGGATCCGGCTTCGGCGGCGTTTCTCAAGGTGCTGGAGGAGGAGACGGCGCGGGTGGATGCGGTCTGGGATCAGAGCAATACGGCCACCACCGCCAATAACGGCCCCAACAAACCCGCCGCGATCAGCGCATAGCGGAAGAACCCCGGCATCCGGATGCCACGATGCGCCGCAATTGAGCGAACCAACAGGTTTGGCGCGTTGCCGATATAGGTCAGCCCGCCGAAGAACACGGCACCTGCGGAAATCGCGCGCAGAATATGCGCCCACTCGCCGGTGAGCTTCGCCGCGTCGTCGCCCGCCAATTGGAAGAACACCAAATAGGTCGGCGCATTGTCCAGAACCGCTGCCAGTGCCCCGGTGATGAAGAAATAGGCAACCGGGTTCGGGCGGCCATCAGCATGCTTGGTCAGCAGCAGCAGCGGGGCCAACGGACCATGTTCGCCCGCGTGCAGCATCGCCTCCACCGGCACGATGGTGGCGAAGATGGCGGCGAACAGGATGGCGACCTCCACCATCGGTCCCCAGGCGAACAGGTTTTTCTCCCGAATGCCCTGCGGCGTCCGCCACCACGAGATCGCGGTCACACAGAGCAGCAGCGCGGTTCCGACCAGACGCTCGGTCTCGATCTCCGCCCCCAGCACATGCACCATGCCGGGATGCCACAACCCCTGCCCCAGCACCCCCAACGCCACCACGCCGACGAGGGCGAGATTGAACCCACCCTCCAGCCGCAATTTCTTTGGCGGCATCGGGCGATCCTTGCGGGCGAGCTTGCGGTCGATGACATAGAACACTGTCAGCAGCGGCACCGCGACCACCGCCAGCAATCCGGCCAGATGCAGAATTGGCCAGAAAAACGGCACGCCGCGCAGGAAACCGACATAGAGCGGCGGGTCGCCGAGCGGGGAGGTCACCCCCCCCGCATTCGCACACAGCAGGATGAAGAACACCACCAGATGCACACGTCGCCGGCGATGCGCATTCGCCCGCAGCAGCGGGTGGATCAGCACCATCGACACGCCCGTTGTCCCCAAGACGCCCGCCGCCAGCGTGCCGAGGCCGAGCAGCAGCGTGTTGCCGCGTGGCGTTCCCCACGGCCCGCCATCGAGCACAATGCCACCGCCGGTGGTGTAGAGGGCGAGCAACAACGACAGGAACGGCAGATATTCCACCAGCATCTGCGCCCAGAATTGCGCCGCCGTGACCGCCACGCCCTGCGAACGGGCGAGTCCCGTCACAAGCAGCACGACCCACCAGAGTGCGATTTTCGGATAGTGACGGTGCCAGAATCGCGGCATCGCCAGCGGCAGCACCGCGACCGAGGCGAGCAATCCGGCGAACGGAATCGCCCAGATCAGCCCGATTGCAGTCTGGTGCTGTGCTGCCATGAGCGGGGAAAGGCTCGTCAATTCTCTGCCACTCCCCCATACCAAGTGATAACGCTTGCCCCCGCGCCGGTTGCCGGGATGGCAGGCTGAAAGTAACGTCCGGCCAACGCAAGGAGAACCGATTATGGACATGACCGGCGAACGCCGCATTCCCGCCAGCCGCCAACTGGTCTGGCAGGCGCTGAACGATCCTGAGGTTCTGAAATCCTCGATTCCGGGCTGCGAGTCGATGGAGAAGCTGTCGGATTCCGAACTCAAGGCAACCGCCGCCGTGAAGATCGGCCCGATTGCGGCGCGTTTCACCGGCAAGGTCAACCTGCTCGATCTCGACCCGCCGAATTCCTACCGCATCGACGGTGAAGGCCAAGGCGGAGTCGCGGGATTCGCCAAGGGTGGTGCCGTGGTGCGCCTCGTCGACGACGGTGCTGACACGCTGCTGACCTATGATGTGAAGGCCCAGGTTGGCGGCAAGATCGCCCAGCTCGGCGCGCGTCTGATCGATGCCACCGCCAAGCAGATGGC
>CAITEF010000197.1 GCA_903891315.1 uncultured Rhodospirillales bacterium
CTGCCGCCGTTCGCCGTCGCTGCGGTGGACATGACCTTGCCTGCACTGTCGATGCAGTAGCTTGAGTAGGGGAAGCCTGCCGTCGACGCACCGGCAGGGCAGGGCAGGCATGTTTGTGCTTGCCAATCAATGTAGTTCCCCGCTGCGCAAATCGTTGTCAGAGCGGTCGGGTCGCAGGCGGCACCCGCAAGGGGCGCAATGCGCACAATGCGTTCCGTGTCGCTGCTGGCAAAGATGTGGCCCCGCTTGTCCACGACCATCGAGAAGGGGGCGGCAAGGGCCCCCTGCAGCGATACACCATCGCGCGCCCCGTACTGTAAGCCGCTGAGGGGTGTGAGACCTGCGAAGATGGTTGCGACTGAGACCCCGTCGCTGCTCACGTTGAGGATGGACCCGTAGCTGCCCTGCGTGACAAGCAGCTCGCCGCCCGGTCCGAGGATTATGCCGAAAATTGCAAACGCGGGGTAAAAAAAGTCGGTGACGAGGGTCACGGAGCCATTCGGCAATAATTTGCGAATTGCCGTAATATCTGTCCAGAAGACCGAGCCGTCTGCGGCAGTGACGGCGCTCCTGGCGTCGTCAAACTGCGAGTTGGGGCTGCTTGTTACAACCAGCGGCTTCGAAGCAACTGAGACCTGGCCAGTCGCGCTGATGATGCGCATGGCGTTGCTGCCTCGTAAACCCTCGAGGACCAGGATGCTGCCGTCGGGCCCGATCGCACAGCCGATGGGCTGGTCGAAGCGGGCGGTTAAGCGCGGGCCGTTGGTGGAGCCGGACTCGCTATCACGGGAGCCGGCATAGAGCTCTACTCTCTGCGTGAGGTCCCTGTAGACTCGCACGTTGTTGGCAATGATGTCGGTGATGAAAATGTCGTCGTTCTTATCCACAGCAACGCCCGAGGGTTCGTAAAAGGTGGCCGAGGAGGCCGGGCCGTCGTTTGAGCCCTTGGAATCAGAGCCTGCAAGGGTGGAGACGACGCCATCGGGCGAGATGCGGCGGATGCGCGAGTTGCCCCCATCGGCGACAATTAGGTTGCCGCGCGAGTCGATTGCGATGGACTGGTGTAGGTAGTTGGAAAAGCGTGCATCGAGGCCGAGGCCGTCGGCAAAGAGGCTGGGCTGCGGCGTAATGGGGCTAACATATGCCGTTGCCAGCGGCACCTTGAAAAGAACCTTGTGCCCCGTGTCGAACGAGTAGAGGACGTTGTTGGACAACGTCATCATTCCGCCATAGCCAATGCTTGCGGCTTCGCCCTTGCCCCCGAGAAACTTGGACCGATCCCCATTGCCGGCAAACGTGGTAACCGTCCGCGTTGTAATGTTGAGCTTGCGAATCCGATAGGACATTACATCCTTCATATAGAGGGTGCTATCATCATCAGTGATGACAATCTCGAACAAGAATGAAAAGCGCGCGTTAGTTCCGACGCCTTCCGCATACGCCATACCGCCGGGAAATGGCAAAGCGACGGGCATTCCGGCGAGGATTGGCCAGCCTGATGTAGCGTTGGAGCCCCCGTTGGGGAGAAAGGGGTCAAGAGCGTAGACGCAGCCAAAAATCGCATCGGCAATGTAGAGCATAGTACCGTCACTGCGGAGCGCGAGTCCAAACACAATGGACCCGGGAGGTGCCGAGAGCTGATGAATGGTGGTTGCCCTGCCATTCTGGATCTTGCGGATCCGGCCATTATCAACCATCGAGCTAGGAAACAGAAATTCCGTGTTATCAGTCAGATAGATGATGCCGCGCTTGGTATCAAAGGCAAGTGCCCCAAAGACCGGGCCAAATTGCACCTCGCTCGCACAGTCGCCATCGGCGGTGCCAAAGCCGTGCCCTCCACAGAATGTTGAGACGCTGCCGCCCGGCGTAATGCGGCGTATCGCAGAATTGCCGGCTTCGGTAAGAAAAAGATCACCGCTAAATCCAAATCTGAGGGTTAGGGGCCTGCTCAAACGAACCGACAAGCCGACACCGTTGTCAAAACCAGGAGTGTCTCGCTTTCCAACCCAAAGTGTCGAGATGCCTGTGCTGGCGTCGGAAATCCGCGCAATGGTGTGCTCGATATCGTCGGCAACGTAGATTGTGCCGTCAGCACCGACGGCGATGCCCCATACCTCGTGCAGCTGGGGGCGACCCAGACCAGCGAATGTTGAGCTCACCATGCACGTCCTATCCGGCAACGCCTGCGGCGGCGGCGGGACGAGCTGCGCGGCACCAAGTGCCAGCAGCAGCAGGAGCAGCATCGGCGCAAGACTCACAGTCGCCGGGCGCTGCGCTGATGCCAGGGCCATGATTTCGATTTCTTGACCGCAAAGTCGGGAGCAGCGGTGGCGCTGACGAGTTGGTGGCGGCGCTGATGCTGCCGACGTGCGCGAGCGAGGTTAGAGCGGCGGCGAGCCGGGCGCGGTGCCCTGGCCGGCCGCGGCGCGCCCGCAGCAAGCAGAGTGCGTAGGGGCAGGGCGAGGCGCCGGCGGGCCGGCCGAGGCGCGCCC
>CAITEF010000198.1 GCA_903891315.1 uncultured Rhodospirillales bacterium
CATCGCTCAGCACGACCGCATCAGGCAGGAGTCCGTGCTGCTGCACGCTGCCCCAGTGCGCCCCTTCGGTAGCGATTAGTACCGGGTCTTGAATGACCGCCCCGCCGGGCTTGGCGGGCGCCCCGATACCCAGGCGCTTCAGATGAGCCTGCCACGTCAGCAGATCCGCAAATTGCGTCTCGGCCGATGCCGCCAGGCGGGCGAGCAGCGATGCGGACAGGCCACGGCCCCGCATATAGGCGAATGACGCCTCGTTCAGCACAAAGTCGGTATGCCCGCCGCGCAGCAGATCAAGGAAGTTCACTCAGCTCTTCGATGGCCGCGTGCCGAACCAGGTGATGCGATCACTGCCGATCTGCGTGCAAAAGCCGTTCTTGGCTTTGTGGCGCGCGCCTGCGTCCGTGCGGCAGACGCCTTCCGGCACATCGGCTCGCTTCGCGAAACGATTAACCGATATCCACGGCGATGTCTCCAATCCGGCGAGCGGCACGTCGCGGGCTTCTGTAAGGAATACGTCCTGCTTGTCGGTCAACAGACGTTGCACTTCGCGCTTGGAGATCGACAGTCCGACCGAATGCAGCAACGCCGTCAAGCGAGGCAGCGTGGCCTGGCCCTGATGATACTGAATCAGCACGAAGCGGCGCAAATCGGCGCCGTAATGGCCTCGCGTTCCCTCCGGCAGCGGGGCGAACATTGTCTTGCCGTCCGGCGTGGCCCAACGCTCGCGCCGGTAGCGAATAGCCCGCGTCGATAGCACAAGGCCCTGCACCAGGTAGGTCTCGTAGCTTTTGAAGCGGGAGCCCGGCGGCACCGCGGCTGTTAGCACCTGATCCTCGATGGCGACACGTGGTCTGATTTTGCCGCGCCGGGGCAGCGTGTCACGTGATCCTGGTTTGGCAGGCGTGGTGGCTTTCTCCATGCCGCTCGGTTTGAAGTCAGGCGGGCCTTTCAGGCCCTTCAGCCGCGCAATCTCCGCGCGCTGCTCGGCGACCAAGTGCTTGAGAGCCGCGACTTCGCCCAACAGGCCGACCAACAGAGTTTCAAGCTCTGACCGGCTGAGTTCGGGTGGCAGGGAGGGGGGCGATTTCACCCACGGATAGAGTTATACTGTGGCGTGGAAGAGAATCTCCTAAATTCGAATCCCCAGGGTTTTGCCCCTATTACTTTTGAAGGCCAATTCGATCTGCCAGCGCAACCGGTAGGCGGCCAGGATCACCTCGGCCGTGTAGCCCTGCGCCGGCAACGACGTCGCCAGGATCAGAAACTTCGCCGCGACCAAGGTGCGGGGGTCGATCTGATGGTACTTGCGCCGCGCCCTGGCATGCAGCGCCTTGAGCGAGGCTTGCACCGCCTCGGGTGACTTGCGCAGGATGATCAGACGCATCGGTTCGCTGTGCTCGCGACTGACATAGGCCCGGACATTGACCTCGTGAGGGGTCGCATCGTTCGGTAACGCCTTGAGGTGCTCAATCAGGTTGAACGGCTGTCCGTCCTCGTCAGTCAGATGAAAGCTCTTCCATTTCAGCCGCACGATCAGATCCGCCAGACCGGCGCTGGCCTGACGAAACTTCTGCCACGCCTTGGCATGGCCAAAGTTGCGGTCGGCGATGCGCACTTCGCCGGGCACCGGCGCACCCCGGCTGAGGCTTTCGCCACCCTTGGCATCGGTCAGTTCCAGGTTCGAGAACCCGCCGCTCGCCAGATCGAAGACACCATGGACCCGCCAGTCCGTCCCCTTGCTGCCCGGTTTGCTAATACTGGTGCCGTCGGCGACCCGCAGCGTGCGGCCCGGCCAATGCAACGCCCGGCTGGACGCGCGCGTAGCCAGCAGGTGATTGACGATGGCCGCGAGGAAGTCCACCGCACCGTTGAACCGGTTTTTCAGCGAGGGGTTGGTGATCGACGTCAAGCCGACAACGCTGGCCCATCCCGCCGCCTCTCGCAGCGACATGCCGCCCGGACCATAGGCCAGGGCCAGACGCAGCAAGGTATCGCCGCTCTTGATCTTACGACTTCGCTGGATCGCCTTGTGCTTGGCTGCCATCTCGTCGAGGTCGAGATCAGCCGGCAGGCGGCCCAGCAGCGTGGGAAATTGGCCGATCAGCGGGGATGGCGGGTTTTGCATCTACTCAGAATCGTACCGATTCGAGATCAGGGAAATCGGGTGAATTATTCACCCGATAATAAGGCTTACGAGAAACTCATCATCCCACCCGGCGGCTTTGCGTCTGCTGCGCAAAGAGGCATTGCCCGGGGGCGAGCCTGAGCAGGTTTGGGCCATGTGCTTGACCGTGGTGAAATTGGCTGGGGCGTGCTCGGTCCGCACACGGCACTCGTCATCTCGGAACACCATGTCCAAGACCCAGTGCAGGCTGTTCTCAAATGGCCCAATGGCCGCGCACAACCAGCCCGAGCAGGTGCGCCAGGATAACCAGCGAGGTGATATAAAACCGTGTCTCCGTCTCGATTTTTTCCTCTGATTTCGCGGCTGCTTTCAACCATGACGACGGCTTTCAAACCGGGCCACGCATGACGCTCTTGGAGCCAGCCGACATCGTGGATGACCGTGGTTGTCCGGGTTTCGATGCGACCATGATCGCCGTCAACCGTTCTTGCGACTTCGACTGGATTAAGACCCTCTTAAGGCTTCCATACCACCTGGAACTGACCGAGCGTCTTGTTACAGGGTTTGACCGGCTAAGCCGCCGGGTTCAATTCAGTAGTTCGCAACGCTTGAGCAGTACGACGATCACGCGGGCCGCGCCCGGATGACGGGAGATCAGTACCGCCTGCTTGGGATTGGCGCCATTTTTTGATGGCTGTCGGCTGGGTGCCCCGAAAGAACCGCATCTGCCCGCTTCTGCTGGTGGCCGCCGTTCATCAGCGCGTAGGC
>CAITEF010000199.1 GCA_903891315.1 uncultured Rhodospirillales bacterium
CGCAATTTGCTCGAACTCTCCGAGCCTGAGATGCAGGGCATCCGTGGGAAGGACATTTCGATGATCTTCCAGGAGCCGATGACCAGCCTCAACCCAGTGCTGAATATCGGTCGCCAGATCGGAGAGAGCCTGCGGCTGCATGAGGGATTGTCGGCCAAGGACGCTGAGGCGCGGGCGGTGGAGATTCTCACCCTCGTTGGCATTCCGGCTCCGGGGCGGCGGGAGCGTGAATATCCGCATCAACACTCTGGCGGGATGCGTCAGCGGGTGATGATTGCCATCGCGCTGGCCTGCAATCCGAAGCTGCTGATCGCCGATGAGCCGACAACGGCGTTGGACGTGACGATTCAGGCGCAGATTCTCGATTTGATGCGCGACCACAAAACCCGGCTTGGCTCGGCGATTGTGCTGATCACGCATGATCTCGGCGTGGTCGCCGAAATGGCGCAGCGCGTGGTGGTGATGTATGCGGGCCGGAAGGTGGAAGAGGGCAGTGTTGAGGCGATCTTCGCCGATCCGCTGCATCCCTATACGCGCGGGCTGCTCGGCGCGGTGCCAAAGCTCGGGGCTTCGTTGGAGATGGAAGGCCGCTCCAAGCTGACGGAGATCCCAGGGCAGGTGCCGTCGCTGCGACGCCGCATTGAGGGCTGTGCGTTTGCTGGGCGGTGCTCGATGGTGACGGATGCGTGCCGGAGCATCGCACCCGCCGTTGAAGAGAAGCGCCCCGGCCATTTCGCCGCCTGCCATTACGCTGCCTTGGAGGCCGTCGCATGATCACGCGCACGCCGCCTCTGCTCGAAGTCAACGCGCTGAAGAAACACTACCCGCTCGCCTCCGGCCTGTTCGGTGGAAAGAAGGGGGCGGTGTATGCGCTGGACGGCGTGTCGTTCACGCTGGAGAAGGGTGAGACGCTGTCGGTGGTGGGCGAGTCCGGCTGTGGCAAATCCACCTTGGGCAAGACCATCCTTCGCCTTGTTGATCCGACCGATGGCGAGGTGTTTCTCGACGGCGAACGCATCGACAATCTGCCGGCTTCTGGCCTGCGGCAGATGCGTCGTCGGGTGCAGGTGGTGTTTCAGGATCCGTTCAGCAGCCTCAATCCGCGCCAGCGGGTGCGTGACATCATTGCCGAGCCGATCACCAATTTCGGCCTTGCCAGCGGTTCCGAACTGGATGACCGAGTGGCCGCCCTGATGGACAAGGTGCGGCTGCCGCGTGATGCGATGATGCGGTTTCCGCATGAATTCTCCGGCGGTCAACGCCAGCGCATCGGGATTGCGCGCGCGCTGGCACCAGGGTCGGATCTGATCATCTGTGACGAGGCGGTCTCGGCGCTGGACGTTTCGGTGAAGGCGCAGATTGTCAATCTGTTGAGTGATCTGCAGGATGAGCTTGGCCTCGCGCTGTTGTTCATCAGCCATGATTTGGCGATTGTGGAGCATCTGACGCACCGGGTGGCGGTGATGTATCTTGGCAAGATCGTCGAGATCGCCGACCGTCGCACGTTGTTTGGAACACCGCATCATCCTTACACGCGCGCACTGCTCTCGGCTGTTCCGGTGCCGGACCCGACGATCAAACGCCAGCGGGTGATTTTGAAGGGTGACGTGCCGAGCCCGATCAATCCGCCCTCAGGCTGCCGCTTTCACACAAGATGCCCGTTTGTGATGGATCGCTGCCGGGTGGAGGAGCCGATGCTGCGGTCGGTGCCGGACGGGGCTGCCGGGCAGTTGTCGGCGTGCCATTTGGATGGTGTGCCCTCGCTCGGGTGATTGGCCCAAAGGGATTGCGTTAACCCGATCTTCATCGTCACCGCTCAAACTTGCGGCAGATCGATGGAGAACTGCCGTGCTGAGCAAAATGCCAGTCCTGCGGGCTGGGCTGGAATTGCCGACAATCCGAGGTGCCGCGGCTCTGGGGGGCGCACTTGCCGAGGGACAGAGTGTGGCGGAGATCGCCGCCTCGCTCTCCGGGCCGTTCGCTGATGATTCCGCGATGGTCGCTGCCTCGTTCGACACCGCCATTCTTGCCATGCTGTCCAACCAGCCGGAACTGGGCCTTGCTTTGCAAACCGACGTTGTGGCGCAAACGCGGCTGTTCCGCGTCGCGCCTGGCATGGAAGCAACCCAGGCGATCCGGCCCTTGCGGCTGCTTGGCATCGCAGCCCCTGGCGGATTGCAGACCAACATGCCCATCGAGTTCATCACGGCCCATCTGCCGGTCTGTCTCGACATCGCCTATGTCAGCCCCGGCATTGGCTTGCCGTCTCTGCTGCCGGAGCATGATCTGGCGATGTGTCTGGTCAGCGATTCCCGCCCCGATCTGCTCGCCGAACTCGCTGGCCAATTGCAGAACTGGCCGCGCCCGTTGCTGAACGATCCGGGGCGGATGGCGGGCGGGCATACCGAGATGCTGTCACGCGAAGGCATTGCGCGCCTGTTCGAGGGCAGCCCCGATGTTTGGGTGCCGTTATCACGCACCCATCATCGCGCCGAGATCGCCGCCGAATTGCAGGGGGATGACCCGCTTGCGGTGCTGCTTTCCGGTGCTGACTGGCCCATTCTCGTCCGACCCGAGGCATCGCATGCCGGGGCATTGCTGGAGAAACTCAATTCGGCCGACGAGTTGCAGACCTATCTCGACAGTGTTTCCGCCCAGAGACTGACGCTGACGGAATTTGTGGAATACCGGGACCGCGATGGCCAGTATCGCAAGCGCCGGATCGCGCTGATCGAGGGCGAGGCGCATCTGGCGCATATGGCGATCTCGTCGAATTGGATGATCCATTACGTCAATGCCGGAATGCTGGACTCGGCGCCGAAACGCCAGGAGGAGGCGCTGGCGATGGCGCGGTTTGACCGCGAATTCGCCCGCACGCACCGATCAGCCTTGGACGAGATCGCCGCAGCGCTCGGCATGGATTATGTGCTGCTCGACTGCGCTGAGGCACCGGATGGGCGGCTGTTGCTGTTCGAGGTGGAAATGGCGGCGATCATCCACGCGCTCGATCCGCTCGAAATCTTTCCGTACAAGCAACACCAGATGCGGAAGATTTTCGAGGCGTTCGGCGGGATGCTGGAACGGGCGGCGGGTGTGGTGGCGGTGTAAGGTTGGACGTGATTGGGTTGAACGGCAGACGCTCCGTAGCTCCGAAGCCGCGCAGAGGGAGATCGGAATCCCATGATGGCTTCGAGCATGAAGTCTTTGGTTTGACGCCGTGTTGAAGCCAGTTCGTGATCCTGAGCCAAGCGTCAGGATCCAGAAGCCGAAGATCCCGCTCTATGACTTCTGGATCGCGACGCTACGCTCACGATGACGGTTTGGAATGTGGAGGTGGGCGGCAATTCCAAATCACCACTCATCAACCGGCGGCAGCCACCGCACGCCCGGCCGACAGACGATAAATCCGGTCGAGTTTCTCCACGCCTGTCAGATGATGCGCGATCAGGATGGTGCTGCGACCCTCCATCGTCTGGTTGAGCGTGGTGAGGAATTGGCGCTCGGTTTCGGCATCGAGCCCGGCGCAGGGCTCGTCCAGGATCAGCAGCTTCGCGGGAGACAGCAACACGCGGGCCAGCGCCAGCCTGCGACCTTGGCCGCCGGAGAATCCGATGCCGCCCTCGCCGAGATAGGTCTCCCAACCCTCCGGCAAGGCGCGCACTTCGGCGGCAATCTGCGCGCGCTCCAGCGCGTCCCACAGTTCCACGTCACTCGCATCCGGGCGGGCGATCAGCAGATTGTTGCGGATGGTGTCGTCAAACAGATGCGTCGCCTGGCTGAGCCAGCCGATCTGCTGCCGCAACTCGGCCACCGCCAAGGTTGCGATATCGACGCGGCCGAGCAGGATGCGCCCCTCTTGCGGTGCGGCCAACCGCAGGCAAAGTGCGGCGAGTGTCGATTTCCCAATGCCGGACGGGCCGAGCAGTGCGATACGGGTTCCCTGCGGGATTTCGAGCGACAGGCCGTCGAAGACAGGTGGTCTGTCGTCCTGCCAGCGGAAACACACATTCTCGATCCGCAAGCCGAACGCGGCAGGCATCGGCGCGGGTTGCGGCGGGTCGGGGGAGGGGATCGGGCTTTCGGTGATCGCCAGCACGCGCTCGGCCGCCGCCGCCGACATCCCCGCTTGCGCCCCGGCGCGCGGCAACAGCGACACGGCTTCAAAGGCGGCAATCACCACGAAGACCAATGTGATTGCCGTGGCCCCATGGTCACGGCCCAACAGAAGTGTTGCCAGAATGGCCGTTTGTGCTGCCAGGAAGGCACCGGCACCGGCCCAGGCAATCCGGCGCATGGCGCGGGACTGAGCGGTCAGCAAAGCCGATTCCCTTGCCTGGGTTGCGGCCAGCATGCGTCCCTCGGCGGCGAAGGCGCGCACTTCGCGCAATCCGGTCACGGCGTCGAGCGCTGTCACCCGCAGCCCGGCCATCGCCTGCGCCAGTGACGATCCGTTGGCCAGTGCGCCCTGCATCGCGAACCAGGGCAGCACAAAGGCGCAGAGCATGAACAAGAGGCAGACAATGATCGCCAGCCGCAGATCGATCCACCCCAACACGAACGCCAGGATCGGCAACAGCGCAATCGCGCCGATCAGCGGCAGCATCA
>CAITEF010000200.1 GCA_903891315.1 uncultured Rhodospirillales bacterium
AAGCTTGCCCAGAAGGCTGCAATTCAGCCTTACCAACAGCACCCGTGCGACCTCGCGCACATAGACAAGATGTCGCGGCTGATCCGCCAGACAGGCGCGGCGGAGTTCGTGCGCCAAAGCGGTGATACCGGGATCGCGCAAGCCTGTGCCGATTTGCTCATGCCAGCCGGAGACCGCCTCCAGACCCTCTGGCAAACCATGCACCAGCTTGGGCTCAGCGGTGATGATCAGGAATTCCACCGGCTCCACATATCGCATTCGCAAGGCGGTCATCGGCGGCAGCCATGTCACCGAATTGGCGCGCAGTCTGGTCCGGCCCAGCTCCGCGTCGCCCAGCCCAAGATCGATCACGCCAGCCCCGAACGGCATCAGCGCCAGATAGCGCTCCGTCTTCAGGGTAAAATCGAAAGCACTGGCGGCGTGGAAATACAGATGCAGATCGCCGGTATCGACCTCATCGCACCAATTGGGAGTGTCGGTCTGGGACATGAGATCAGTCAGGGCTCGTTTCGTGTGCAGGCGAGACCAAACATGCCCGCCGCCGCAGGCTGCGTCGATGGCCAGAGCAGCGCGCCGCATCCGAAATCGCACAATTCTGAAAAACACCGCGCAGTCATAGAAGACCCCAGCCGGGGTTCAAACTAGCGTCACCACACTCAAGAAGGAGAACAGAAGATGATCACCGCTTTCGCAACTCCCGGCAAAACCTTGCTTTCTCCCCCTGATCACACGCTGATCATGATCGATCACCAGTCACAAATGGCCTTTGCCACCAAATCGATTGACGCGGTGATGCTGCGCAACAACGCTGCACTCGTCGCCAAGGCCGCCGCCGAGTTCTCAGTCTCCACCATTCTGACAACGGTTGCCGAAAAGACCTTCTCTGGCCCGATGTTCGACGAGATCAAATCCGCCTTCCCCGGCCAGCACACTTTCGACCGCACCTCGATGAACACCTGGGAAGACACGGCGGTGATCGCCGAGGTCAACCGCATCGGCAAATCCCGCATCGTGCTTGCCGGTCTGTGGACCTCGGTCTGCATCGTCGGGCCTGCGCTCTCGGCGCTCGATCAAGGCTTCGAAGTCTATGTGATTGCCGATGCTTGCGGCGATGTGAGCGATGAGGCGCATGAGCGCGCGATCCAACGCATGGTCCAGGCCGGTGCTCGCCCGATGACCAGCCTGCAATATCTGCTCGAACTCCAGCGCGATTGGGCGCGCGGCGAGACCTACAACCAGACAGTTGCAACCTCCATCGCCCATGGCGGCGGCTACGGGCTGGGCCTGATCTACGCCAAGACGATGTTTGGCGGCGGCGAAGGTCACTGAACATCACACCGAGAAGGGACGCGTCATGATCAACCTGTTCACCCCGGCAAACGCCGCGATGCTCCTGATCGACCATCAGATCGGCACCATCAAACTGGCCGGCAGCACGCCGTATGACGAAATCGTCCGCAACACCCGAGCTCTGGCCCGCACGGCCGCCGAGACCGGAATGCCGCTGGTGCTCACCTCCAGCCAGGAGGAGCGCTTTCAGGGTCCCCTGCTCGACGACCTCGCGCAGATCGCCCCCGAGGCGCACGCCGCCCGGATCAAGCGTCCCGGTGTGGTGGATTGCTGGATGTATGAGCCATTCCGCGCTGCCGTGCTCGCCACCGGGCGCAACCGACTGATCATGGCGGGGCTGACCAACGATGTCTGCATCGTCTTCCCGGCAATCAGCGCCGTACAGGACGGCTTCCAGGTCCAAGTCGTCGCCGATGCTGGCGGCTCTCCCACCAAGGCGGCCGATGACACCGCATTGGCCCGGATGGCCGCCCATGGGGTGACGATCACCTCGACCAATCAGGTGATGGCCGAACTCGCCACCGACTGGGCATCCGCCTCTGGGGCCGCGATCCAGATGGTGATGTACCAGGAAAGCCTGAAGCGATTGATCGAGGCTTAAGCTGACCCATCGAGGCGGGAGGGACAGAACATGTTGAAAGTTCATCGGCACGGATCTGCGGAAAACGCGTTCTACGTGAACGCGTTCATCCTGGAGAGCGATACGGCTCTCGTGGTGATCGACACGCAT
>CAITEF010000201.1 GCA_903891315.1 uncultured Rhodospirillales bacterium
CCGCCGACCCGTCGCGCTTTGGCAAGGGCGCGATTGAGGGCGTGGCCGGGCCGGAAGCGGCCAACAACGCAGCCGCACTGACCCATTTCATCCCGATGCTCACACTCGGCATTCCGGCAGGGGCTGCGATGGCGCTGATGCTCGGCGCACTCACCATCCACGGCATCACGCCGGGGCCGGGAATTCTGACCGAGCACCCCGATCTGTTCTGGGGCGTGGTGGCCAGTATGTGGATCGGCAATCTGATGTTGCTGGTGCTCAATTTGCCGCTGGTCGGCATCTGGATCCGGCTGTTGGCGATCCCGTACCGGCTGCTCTATCCGGCGATCATGGTGTTCTGCTGCATCGGCGTCTACTCGGTGCAGAATGACCCGGCCGACGTGCTGATGATGGCGGGTTTCGGCTGCTTCGGATATTTGCTGCTCAAACTCGGCTGTTCACCGGCACCTTTGGTGTTGGGCTTCATTCTGGGCCCGATCCTGGAAGAGAATTTGCGCCGCGCTTTGGTGATCGCGCGCGGTGATCCCACCGTCTTCGTCACCCGCCCGATCAGCGCCGCCTTCCTGGCGCTCGCGCTCGCTTTGCTCTGCATCAGCCTGTCGCCGAAATTGCGCCGTAACCGCAAGATCGTCGCCGCTCGTCTGCATGGCGAGGAGGGGTGATGGCCCGCAGCATCTCGCAAACCTACGCCGATTTCGCCGCCTCAATCACCAACGGCGCTATCCCGCAGGACGCGCGCGACGCCGCCAAACTGCTGATCCTCGACGGTGTCGGTATCGCACTCGCCGCCTCAAGCTTCGGCTTTGCGCAAGAGGCGATGGCGGGATTGCGGGAATTCGGCGATGGCGATGTCCCGGTGATCGGCCTGTGCGAGCGTTTGACCCTGCGTGATGCGGCGATCATGAACGGTCTGCTGATCCACGGCATTGATTTCGACGACACCCATCTGGGCGGCGTGGTGCATATCACCTCCTCGGCCTTCCCAACCGCGCTCGCGGCGGCGCTGAAAACCGGGCGCAGCGGCGCTGATCTCGTCACCGCCTATGTGTTGGCCGTCGAGGTCGCGTGCCGTCTGGGCGCTGTGGCGAAGGGTGAGTTGAACCAGATCGGCTTTCACCCAACCGGTGTGGTGGCCGCCTTCGGCGCCGCCGTCGCCTCGGGCTGGATGCTGGGTCTGGACGCAGGGAAACTGACGATGGCCCAGGGCATCGTGCTGTCGATGGCCTCGGGCCTGCGCGAATACAGCTCCAACGCCTCCGGGACAAAGCGGCTGCATCCGGGCTGGGCGGCGCAATGCGGGCTGACCGCCTCCGGCCTTGCACGCCATGGCATGACCGGGCCGGTCACGTCCTACGAAGGCAAGCTAGGCCTGTTCGCCACCCATATGCAGGGAGGCGGCGCTGATCTGCCGGCGGCGACTGCTGAACTGGGTTCGGTGTGGGAGACGCAGCGCGTTGCGATCAAACCCTATCCCGCCTGCCAACTCAGCATCGCCTGCATCGACGCTGCCGTGCATCTCTCGGCGCAACACGCATTCACGGCCGAGAATGTCGCCGATATCGAGGCGGTGCTGGTCCCGCACGCGGTCAAGATCGTCTGCGAGCCGGTTGAACGGCGCATGTTGCCGGACAGCGCCTATGCCGCCCAATTCAGCCTCGGATTTTGTGTCGCCAATGCGTTGATGCGTGGGCGGCTCAGTCTGGCGGACGTGGAGAATTACACCGACGAAGCCGTGCTCGCGCTCGCCCGCAAGCTGCGGTATCGCGTCGATCCGAACACCAATTACCCCCGCCACTTTCCTGGCGAGGTGATCGTCACGCTCACCGACGGGCGGCAATTCCGCCATCGCGAGGCGATCAATCTGGGGGCGGCGGAGAACCCGGTGTCGCCCAGCGGGATCCTGGCCAAATACGATCTCAACGCCAGCCGCGCCGTGTCAGACGCCAAGGCGGGACGGATTGCCGAGATGATTCTCGGTCTGGACGCAGTGGCCGATGTGCGCATACTCGTCGAGGAAATGGCCGGAGAAGCCAGATGATCCTAAGAAGAAACCTGCTTGCAGCCCCGCTCTTGCTGTCCGCTCTCCCAGCCCGCGCACAGTCGCCGGTGCCCGGCAAACCGATCCGCTTTGTGGTCGGTTTCAGCGCCGGTGGCGGCACCGACACCGTGGCCCGTTTGATCGCGGCTCGCCTGACCGACCTGTGGCATCAGAGTGTGGTGGTGGAAAACCGCGCGGGTGCGGGCGGGAGGATTGCAAGCGAACTCGTCGCCAAGGCAAAGCCCGATGGCAGCACGCTGCTCTTCGTCTCGGCGAGCTTCGCGATTGACGCCGCCCTCTACAAGAACCTCGCCTTTGACCCAATTGGCGGTTTCGCCCCGGTCACGCTCGCGGCCTCCGCCCCTTATGTGTTGGTCGTGCACCCCTCGGTGCAGGCCAAGTCGGTTGCCGAGTTGGTGGCACTCGCCAAGGCACAACCCGGCAAACTCAACGCTGCCTCGGCCGGGCCAGGCTCCACGCTGGACATGGCGTTTCGCCTGTTCCGCTCAATGAGCGGCACCGACATTGTCGAGGTGAATTATCAAGGCGCCAACGCGATTCCCGATCTGATCTCTGGTCGCGTGCAGATGACCATCGCCGCCCTGCCGCAGACCGCAGCCTTCATCAAATCCGGCCAGTTGCGCGCTCTCGGCATCACCACCGCCAAGCGCTCCGCTCAGACGCCCGATCTGCCCACCATCGGTGAATCGGGTGTTCCGGGCTACGATGTCACTTCCTGGTACGGTGCACTGATGCCCGCCGGAACCCCGCCTGCTTTGGTCGCTGCTTTCAACAAGACGATCAATGACGTACTCACGGAGCCCGAGACCGCCGCCCGATTCGCCGCCGCCGGTCTCGAACCGCGTGGCAGCACGCCGGAAGACTTCGCTCACACCTTGGCAAGCGAGATCGCAACATGGAAGCAGATCGCCCAAGCGGCCAATCTCAGCGCGGAATAGCCCGACGCTCGTTGCTGCTCGCCGCCGGGATGGCGGGATTGCCTTGGGCGGCGCGCGCGGCGGAGTATCCGGATCATCCAGTCCGCATCGTGGTGCCGTTCTCGGCGGGTGGTGGTGGTGACATCATCATGCGTCTGCTGGCGCAGGAACTCACGACGCGGCTTGGCCAGACCGTGCTGGTCGAGAACCGGGCAGGGGCGGGCGGCAATGTCGGCACCGAGGTGATCGCCCACGCCAAGCCCGACGGCTATTCGCTGCTGATGGCCAATGTGGCACCGATGGCGATCAACGCGTCAATCTATCCGAGCTTGCCCTATGATCCGGTGAAGAGTTTCACCGCAATTGTCCCCGTGGGCATCTTTGCCAATGTTCTGGTCGTCCCGCCGACTCTTGGCGTCTCGACCCTGTCAGAGTTGATCGCGCTGGGCAAATCCAAGCCGGGCGGACTGACATTCGCCTCGGCCGGGTCGGGCAGCATCACCCAACTCGACGCGCTGATGATGGCCGGACGGGCCGGGTTCTCGATGGTGCATGCCGCCTATCGCGGCGGCGGACCGGCGTTGACGGCTTTGGCGGGCAAGCAGGTCGATCTCTATTTCAGCAGCCTGCCCGCAGCACTTCCTTTCGTGAAGGCTGGCACGCTGAAGGCGATTGCGGTGACCAGCGCGCAACGTGCGGCGGCGGCACCTGAGATTCCGACGATGGCCGAATCCGGCCTTCCAGGCTTTGAAGCCGTCACCTGGATCGGTCTGGTCGGCCCGGCTGGCATGCCCGCGCCGATCGTCACAAGGCTGCATGACGAGGTAAGCCAAATCATGGACAAGCCGGAATTTCAGCGGCGTC
The DNA here is from genome assembly GCA_903891315.1 of uncultured Rhodospirillales bacterium. GTDB lineage: Bacteria > Pseudomonadota > Alphaproteobacteria > Acetobacterales > Acetobacteraceae > CAIQQQ01. Next base: position 3,841 of record CAITEF010000201.1, read on the forward strand.
TGATCGAACTGGGAGCCGAGGCCTCACATGGCAGTTCGGCGGCGTTTGCCGAGTATATCCGCACCGAACAGACCCGCTGGGCCGATGCGGTGCGTGAAGCCAATATCAAACCTGAACAGTAATCGGGAGACACGCCGATGAACTACAACGCCGATTTCCGCTGCATCAAAGACGAGGTCAGCGCCGAGGAGTGGCAAGCCCGAATCGATCTCGCGGCCTGCTACCGACTGGTCGACATGTATGACATGACCGATCTGATCTACAACCACATCACGGTGCGCATCCCCGGCACCGAGCATTTGCTGATCAATCTCTATGGCCTGACCTACAAAGAGATCACCGCCTCCAGCCTCGCCAAGATTGATGTTGAGGGCAACATCATCTGGAAGCCGGACACCGATTATGGGATCAATGTGGCTGGCTATGTCATTCACGGTGCCATCCACAAAGCGCGACCGGAGGTGAACTGCGTCACCCACACCCACACCCGCGCGGGCATGGCGGTGTCGGCGATGAAATGCGGGCTGCTGCCGCTGAGCCAGACTGGGATCCGCTTCCACGGCCGGATCGGCTATCACGACTATGAAGGCCCGGCGATCAACATCGAGGAGCGTGTGCGTCTGGTCGAAAGCCTTGGCGAGCACGATGCAATGATCCTGCGCTCACATGGCTTGCTGACCTGTGGGCCGAACATCCCGATGGCGTTCAACACGCTCTATCAGCTGGAACAGGCCTGCCGCGCCCAGGTCGACGCGATGGCGGCGGGGGCAGAATTGCTGGTGCCGAGCGAGGAAGTGCTGGCGCGAACGGTGCATCTCTACAAGCCGGGCACAAGGCGGCCTTATGGCGTGCTGGAATGGCCCGCGATGATTCGCAGGTTGGAAGCGGAGAGCAAGGTCTCGCCGTATCCTTATTACGCGAGCTGAAATCCTGCCAAACCGGTATTGCAAGCGGAGCGCAGCA
>CAITEF010000202.1 GCA_903891315.1 uncultured Rhodospirillales bacterium
GGCAGACCCATCGCCGCCAGCTCGGACGCCGAGAACCATTCCTGCGCGAGGGGGGGCAACACGTCGCTCATAGGGCTCCTTCCCGCCGCGCATCGCGCGTAATGGCTTTCCGCTGCTCCCGCAGCGCGTCTTCACGTTCCCGGATCGCCGCCAGCTCGATCAGCGGCAGGAACTTCCGCGGGATCACGGCCCAGCCGAACATTTCCGCCACCAGCTCCAACAGCCGCCGGTCGCCGGTGGCATGGATCAGCGCCACAAACCGCGGCATCCCGATCGTGTGGTCCGTCCGAGCCTGCGAGGCGTAGGCGTCCAGCATGTTCTTGGTGACGTGTTCGCCGAGGAACTCGGACATCTTCTTGGCGACCGCCTTGCGGTCGGCCCCGCAATCTCCCAGCGCCTGCGACACCGCCAGGCACACCCGCCCCTGGATCGTCGCGGCCCGAACCTGCCGATCCTCAAACCGCTTCGTCGTCTGCGGCGGCTGCCAGTCGAGCAGGTCCGGCTGGGCGGGGCGTGTGGGCATGGATCAGCCGCCCTGCCGCACGGTTGCATTCATTGCCGCGACAACCGCATCCGCAATGACATGCACGTCGCGATCCGGACGTTCGTTATGCTGATCCACCACGATCACCGCGGCCCCGGCGGCATCAAACACAACCCCCGGCTCGATGCTGAGATCAGTCCGCCACGGCAGCGGCGCGAGCATCTGCAGCGTTTTCGGCGAGCCCGCCGATGGCCTGCGCCGGCTCATGCCGCGCGCTCCAGCACCGGCAGCATCACGGCCACCTCGCCCACAGCCTCCAGCTCGCGCAGCACCGCCACTGCCCGCGCCACCGCGCCCCGCGGGGTGATGGCGCCTCGCGCCAGATACCGCTCCGCAAGCAAGGCCATCACGCTCAGCGTCACCTCGCGCAGCACCGCCTCGTCATGCGCCGAAAGCCCCGCGCTCATCGCAGCACCGCCAGCGCGCACACGCCGATGAAGCACATCGCCATGACGGCGGCAGCCCAGCCCAGGTCGCCATGCGCGCGCGCAACCGAACGATCCGCGGCCTCCATCTCCCGCGCCGTCCGAGGCCGCAGCAGCTCCGCCTGTTCATCGATCGCATCGGCGATCTCAACCAGCATCAGCGCATCCTGAATGCGGTCGAGAGTGTCGTATTTGCGCGGTGCACCTATCCGGCGGGCCATCGCCCGCAGCTCAATCGCCACATTCGTCATGCTCGACAGATCGAGCAGGGGGCTCGCCTCGCTCATTTGCGCCGCCCCCGCCCTTCAGCAATCTCGTTGGACAAAAACACCCGGAACCGCTGCTTGGCCGCGACGTCGGCCCGCGCCCACATCCGCAACAGCTTTTTGTAATCCTCTTCAGCCGGATCAGGCCGCACATCAGGCGCCTGGCGCACCTGGCGGATCGCCTCGCTGATCGCCACCTCAGTTCCATCTGCGGTGGGCCGCAGCAGCAACTGCACCACCGCGCGCTGCTCTGCCGCGTCAAGCGCCACGATCGCGTCCAGATATGCGCCACGCCGGGCAATCCACGTCCCGGCGATCATGTCGCGGACGTCAGCAAAGATGTGGTCATGCCGCCGCGTGCGCCGCTCGATCGTCCGAACACTCACTCCGAGCTTGTCCGCAGTGGCCGTGGCGAAGCTCTCAAAAAGAACGACAAATTTGTCGTTTTTCTTTTTCGCCTTGCCCTGCTTGGTTTCCGGGTACAGCTCGACCCATATTTCTTTCCGCCGCGCAAGGAAAACGGCCTCGTCGAACGGGTTCAGCTCGTGCCGCGTCAGGTTCTCGTCGATCTCCAGCAGATCGGCCTGCAGGTGGTCCACATCGCGAACAATGGCGGCGACCGTCTCCAGCCCGGCGAGCTGCGCTCCGCGCCACCGATGCCCGCCCGAGATCAGCCGGTACCGGCCATCCGCATTCGCCGGCAGCACCTCGATCGGTGCCCTCTGGCCATACTCAGCCATCGAGGCACCGATCATAGCCGCATAGTCATCGTCGATCGGGCGCAAGCGGTCACTCGCGTCAATCGATGTAACTGATAATGTTACTATTTCCACGTCTAAGCTGCCTTTTGGTTTTGACTGTTACGAACACGGGTGCCGGGGATAGGGTCGAAATTGATCGAGCGGGGCAGCGCTTTTCCATCGGTCGACCAGCGCGCGGGCCAAAGGACATACGGCGCCACGCCGAGTGTTTCGGCGATCTTCAGCTCGACGCGCTTGGAGTA
>CAITEF010000203.1 GCA_903891315.1 uncultured Rhodospirillales bacterium
CAATCAGCCCGACGGCGGGCAGTTCGGCTTCTCCGTCGCCCGTGGCCGGGTGCGCGGTCATGTCGACGGCATCCTGGAAGGCGGCCCGCCCGATCTCGAACTTGCCGTCCCCGCGCTGTGGGAATGCAAGACGATGAACGCCAAGAACTGGCGCGAGACCGCGGCCAAGGGCGTCGTCGTCACCAAGCCGATCTACGCGGCACAGATCGCGCTGTACCAGGCCTACATGGAAGGCGCGGTGCCGGGCATCTCGCGCAATCCGGCGCTGTTCACCGCGATCAACAAGGACACCGCCGAACTGCACCACGAGTTGGTGCCGTTCGATGGCGATCTGGCGCAGCGGATGAGCGACCGGGCGGTGCGCATCCTCCAGGCCACCGACGCCGGTGAGCTGCTGCCGCGGATCGCCCGCGAGCGCGACTTCCACGAATGCCGGATGTGCCCCTGGGCCAACCGCTGCTGGAGCCTGCCAGCATGACCGACAACGTCATCCCCCTGGCGTCCTGGCGCGACTTCAACGACGCAGCCCCGCAGTCCGATCCGTTCGAGCTTGATCCCGATCGCGCGCAGATCGCCACCTTCCTCGACGTGGTGTTCGGCTATTGCGACGGCTGGATCCCGCTGCGTGGCTTCATCGACAAAGGCCAGGGCATCCACGGCCGTCCGCACAATGCCTGGATCGAGGCGGACGCCGCCTTGGTCGAGAAGGCGTTCAACTTCGCTACATGGGCGGCGCGCGAAGGGGCGGCGTTTTACGTCGTGCCCGGCACCGTCACGGCGCACGGTCAGGCAAAGGCGACTGACCTCAAGCAGATGCAGACAATCCTGGTCGATCTCGATGCTGGCGACATCGCGGCCAAGCTCGACCACCTGATCCGGCACCTCGGCGAGCCGACGCTGATCGTCGAAAGCGGCGGCCGGACGCCGGACGGTATCGACAAGTTGCAAGTGTGGTGGAGGCTGTCGGAACCCGCAGAGGGCGAGGACATTGCGGCGGTCTGCAGGCTGCGTGGCGACATCGCGGTCAAGGTCGGTGGCGACACGCATTTCCGCTCGGCGCATCAGCCGATCCGGCTCGCAGGCTCGATCTATCACAAGGGAGGCTTCAAGCGGCTGGTCAACATCCGCCGCCACCAACCCGACATTGAGGTCGATCTGCGCGACTTCGCCGAAGCGGTTGATGCGATGCCGCCGCTGGAAGGCGTCGGCTCCGATCCCGGGCCGACGACAGGCAAGCCGGCGATCGCCGGCATTCTGGTCAATCCGGTGCGCGAAGGCGGAGAGGATGGCTGGACCCGGTTCCAGGGCGCCAGTGCCGCCATGGGTCACTACATCCGTCTGGCGCATGAAGGCCGCATCAGCCGCGACGACGCCTGGGAAGCCATCTGCCAGTACAACGCCGCCATGCTGCGGCCGTCCTGGCCGCTGGAGCGGCTGGCCGCCGAGGCGCAGCGGCTTTGGCGTCTGCATGAGGAACGCCACGGCCCGCCGCTGGAGCGCCTGTCCAGCCCGCCGATGGCGGCGTTGCCGACTTTCACTCTGGCGGCACTGCTCGACGATTCCAGCCCGATGCCGGACGATCTCATCGCGCCGCGTGTGCTGACCCCAGGCGGGATGTTGGTGCTGGGCGGCGCGCCCAAGGTCGGCAAGAGCGACTTCCTGATCAGCCTGCTGGTCCACATGGCGGCAGGCGTGCCGTTCCTCGGCTTCGCACCCTCCCGCCCGCTGCGGGTGTTCTATCTCCAGGCCGAGATCCAATACCACTACCTGCGCGAACGGCTGCAGAGCATCCGCCTCGATCCGGCCATCCTCGCCGCGGCTCGCGACAATCTGGTCACCACGCCGAAGGTGCGGATGCTGCTCGATGCCAACGGCGTGGCGCTGACCGTCGCCGCCATGCGCGCCCATTACGGCCACGCGCAGCCGGACATTCTCTGCCTAGATCCGATCCGCAACCTGTTCGACGGTGGGCCGGACGGCGCGGGCGAGAACGACAACACCGCGATGCTGTTCTTCCTGCAGTCGCGGGTCGAGGCGTTGCGGGATGCAGTGGCGCCTGATTGCGGCCTGATCCTCTGCCACCACACCCGCAAGATCACCAAGAAGCAGCTGGCCGAGGATCCGTTCATGGCGCTCTCCGGCGCCGGCGCGCTGCGCAGCTTCTACACCTCAGGGCTGATCCTGCACCGGCCGGACGAGGAGCGATCAGAACGTCTGCTGCATTTCGAGTTGCGCAACGGTCCGGCCATCGCGCCGAAGGTGGTCGACAAGGTGCAAGGCCGCTGGATCGAACTCGATCAACGCGGCGATCGGCTGGTGCGCAAGGCGATGGGCGAGAGGCTCGATGCCGAGCGAGTGCGCAAGCACGACGTCATCCTCGGCATTCTGCTCGACGAGGCGCAGGACGGACGGCTCTACACCATCAACCAGTTCGCCGAGGCCTTCGAGAACAAGGGCGGTCTCGGCGGCAAGGACACGATCCGTGATCGGCTGAACGTCCTGGCCACCAAGGGCTTCGTCAAATTCGTGCGCGACGGCTCGCCCTACGGTCTCGGGCCCTCTCGCTCGCGGTTCGGCTTCCTCTGCGTCGAAGGGATGGCGGTCCCGGGCGATGACGAAACCATCGTTCCCGACACCGGAGAAGTCTTGGGCGGCGAGATGGCCGTGCTGCCTACGCACTACAAGTCACCGCAGACCGGCGCGTTGCTGGAGGTCGAGAACCCGCTCGTCTGGGTCTACCCGGAGGGCGAAGCACCATGATCGGCATCTGGACATCGCCTACGCGCAACTGCGCGCCGGCCAGTTGTGGCCAGATGAGGGGCCACGCTGAAACTACCCCGCCACGGGCACGCCGGAATGCGATCAAGCCCGCCCTGACCAGTTTGGCCGCGTTTCCGAAACTACCCCGTCAGAATTGCGCGCTGCCCGTCGCGGCTACGCGGCAACCAGATTGGGCAAATCCTCCGCGGGATGCGCGCCCAAACTGGAAATTCCATCGTCAAATCAGAGGTCTAAGTACCTCTCCAAGTTTAGGGGGTGAAACCCACCCCCTTCGGGGGTGGGGGAGAACGCCGCAGGCGGGTTCTCCCATCCCCACCCCCAGTGGGTTCACGCGCGTGTGGCCTGCTGACCTCCCCGCACATCCCGACCGCAAAGGACATCCGACCATGATTGCTGCACAGTCCGCGGGCTTGGTGCCCGAACCGCCGTGCCCACCTGTCACCATCCCGGAACTGGTGCCAGCGATGCTGGCGCTCGATCTCGGCACCACCACCGGTTGGGCGATGAGGCTGTCGGACGGGACGATCGTTAGCGGCACAATGTCGTTCCGGCCGGGTCGCTACGAGGGTGGTGGCATGCGCTATCTCCGTTTCCGCTCCTGGCTCGATGAGTTGCGTCGCCAGGCGCCAACGCTGTCAGCGGTGTATTTCGAGGAGGTCCGCCGTCACGCCGGCACGGATGCTGCGCACATCTATGGCGGCTTCCTCGCCCACCTCCCCGCTTGGTGCGAGCTGCGCCAGCTGCCCTACCAGGGCGTGCCCGTCGGCGTGATCAAACGCCACGCCACCGGCAAGGGCAACGCCGACAAGCAGGCGATGATCTCGGCGGTCGTGTCACGCGGCTTCCGCATCACCGACGACAACGAGGCGGATGCCGTCGCTATCCTGCTCTGGGCGATCGAGACCTCCGGAGGTGCACGATGAGGTGGCATCCACCCGGCTTCGGCAGCACGCGCCGTGATGCCGAGCAGGTCAAGCGCGACGGCTGGCAAGAGCAGGGTCTTCTGGTCGTTGCCGAGAACGATCAGCGCCTGACCTGGCCTGAGCGCGAACTGATCCGACAACTCGGGCGCAAGCTCTACGGTGCCCGCCCGGCCAAGGAGGCACGCGATGTCTGACATCCATTGGACGCCCTCGCTG
>CAITEF010000204.1 GCA_903891315.1 uncultured Rhodospirillales bacterium
GGATCAGAACCGCGTCCTCATCAAGCTCGGCGATGCCAGCCAGATCGCCGCCGCCCGGGTGGCGATCACCCCGCTCGGCGTGAACGCCAATGGCGGCAACGATCTGGATTTCAGCGAGATCGCCCCTGGCCAGCTCACCGCCACGCTCAACCCGCTCGGCCTGAAGGCGCGCGCCACCTCGGCCGTTGAGCAATCCATCGAGATCGTCCGCCGCCGCATCGACGAGACCGGCGTGGTTGACCCACAAATTTCGCGCCAGGGCGACAGCCGCATCGTCGTCCAGCTCCCCGGCATCGAAGACCCCGACCGCATCAAGCAATTGCTCGGCAAGACCGCGCGGATGACCTTCCGCCTGCCCGACGAAAGCGCCAACGTCTCCGCCTCGGTGCCGCCGCCAGGGGTGGATTTCCTGCCGATGGAAGACCAGCCCGGCCAGAAACTCGCGGTGCGTCGCCGTGTCGAGGTCGACGGTGCCAACCTCACCGATGCCCGCGCCGGACAGAACCCGCAGACCGGCGAATGGGTGGTCAATTTCACCTTCGACAGCATCGGCACCCGCCGCTTCGCCGACGTGTCGACCAAGAACGTCAATCACCCCTTCGCCATCGTGCTTGATGACAAGGTGATCTCGGCCCCGGTCATCCGCGAGCCGATCACCGGCGGACGTGGCCAGATTTCCGGCCGCTTCGATGCGCGTTCCGCCACCGACCTGTCGGTGCTGCTGCGCGCCGGAGCCCTGCCCGCGCCGCTCACCGTGGTAGAAGAGCGCAGCGTCGGCCCGGAACTCGGCGCTGACTCGATCCGTGCCGGTGCCTTGGCGCTCGCCGCCGGTCTGGTGTTCGTGATGGCCTATATGGGCGTGTTCTACGGGCTGTTCGGCTGGATGGCCAACGTCGCACTCATCGGCAATCTGATCCTGATGATGGCCGTGCTGTCGCTGTTCGAAGCAACGCTCACGCTGCCCGGCATGGCGGGCATCCTGCTCACGCTCGGCATGGCGGTGGACGCCAACATCCTGATCAACGAGCGTATCCGCGAGGAGGCGCATAATGGCCGCACGCCGCTCTCGGCGATGGAGCACGGCTTCAAACGCGCCTTTGCCACCATCATCGACAGCAACGCGACCGCGTTTCTCGCCCACGTGATGCTGTTCTTCTTCGGTGCGGGGCCAGTGCGCGGCTTCGCGGTGACAATCACCGTGGGCATCGTCACCTCGATGTTCACCGCAACGATGCTCGCCCGCCTGCTGATGGTGCGTTGGTTTACCAAGCACCGCCCGCAGGTGCTGCCGGTTTGAGGGTTATCTGATGTTCCTCCGCCCATCCTTCCGCCTCGTCAAAGACAACACCACCTTCAAATTCATGAAGGGCCGCTTTGCCGGCCTGATCGCCTCCGCGGTCCTGTCGACCGCCTCGGCGGTGCTGTTCTTCACCCCCGGCCTGAATCTCGGCATCGACTTCAAGGGCGGCATCGTGATGGAGGTGAAAACCCCCGCCGAAGCCGATCTGAGTGCCATCCGCGTGGCCCTCGCCCAAGTCGGTCTGCACGAGCCGCAGGTGCAGCGCTTCGGCGGGCCGCAACAGGTCGCCATCCGCATGGAAGCAACCGAGAACGAGGCCGCGACTCAGAAAGTCGTCTCCGCCGTCCGTGTCGCCTTGGAGAAGGTGCAGCCCGGCACCGTCATCGAACGCACCGACGCCGTCGGTGCCTCGGTCTCAGCCGAGCTGTTCCAGGACGGCATGATGGCGCTTGGCCTCAGCCTGCTGATGATCCTGGTCTATATCTGGTTCCGCTTCGAATGGCAGTTCGCCGTGGGGGCCGTGGTCACGCTGGTCCTCGACGTCACCAAGGCGATCGGCTTTCTGGTGGTCACCCGCTTCGATTTCGACCTGGTGATGGTGGGCGCGATCCTGACCATCATCGGTTATTCCACCAACGACAAGGTCGTGGTCTATGACCGTATGCGCGAAAATCTGCGCAAGTACAAGACGATGCCATTGCGGGAATTGATTGATCTTTCTATCAACGAAACGCTCAACCGCACCCTGGGCACCTCAATGACGCTGTTCCTCGCCAGCCTGCCATTGGCGCTGTTCGGTGGATCGTCACTGTCCGGATTTGCCTGGACAATGCTGTTCGGCATCGTGGTCGGAACCTCGTCTTCGATCTTTATTGCAGCGCCAATCTTGCTCTTCTTGGGCGAAAAACAGCTCCGCCGCGACATCGTCTCACCCGGAACGGCTGGTGCCGCAAGCCGGTAACGCAGCCGTGACCGCTGGGGCGTGATCGCGAATTGTTGATAAATAACGGTTGATGATCGCGGAAAATCCGCGTCTAAAAAAATTCTCTTTATTTTGAGCCTTGTTTCGCCTACCTATCGGAATGTGGTTCGTTGGAGCATGGCCAATTTCGCAGGCTGTCGTCCTGCGAAGCCATCGGCACTGCCCGCGATGAAGAAGCGCATATTGTGATCCAGATCGCACCGTCCATGTTGTGCATTGCAGCCGAAGCCGATCATCGGTTTTTGGCAGCCCACAGGGATACGGTAAAATCGTGACGGCCATGTTCAATTCTCGCCGCGCCTCCTCGAAACGAGTTGTCATGCTCGGCACCGATCCGGTTTGGCACGACGATGTGCAGCGTCAGGCGCTGCAGCTCGGCATTGGTCAGGTCTATGAAACCTCCAGCGCCGAAGAGGTCCTCACCCTGCTCTCCGGCGGATTTCCGCCCGTCTCGCATCTTCTGCTGCAGCCGCGCTACGCCGGCAATCTGCTGTCGGAATTGCTCGACCTGACCATCGGCCAAGCCTCTGGCGTCACGCTGGTGCTGCTCGGTGAGCCCGAATTGGAAGACGCCAACCGGATGACCCGGACGGCGGTCTATGTGCCGCACCCCAACGAAGCCTGGCTGGGCGAGGTGCTGCAGGATGGTTTGCCCAATGACGGATCTTTGGCCAAGGAAGAGATCAGCCTTGGCGAACTGCGCCATGCACTCAACACGTCTATGGTCTCGGCGCGCTACCAACCGGTGGTCCGGCTCGACACCGCGATGCCGGTCTCCCTCGAAGTTCTGGCCCGGCTCGACCATCCAACCCGCGGCATGTTGCTGCCCGATCTGTTCGTGCCCAAAATCGAGGATGCCGGCCTCGCCTGGCCGTTCACCCAGGCAGTGGTCAATCGCGCCTTCGCCGATTGGAGTGACGGGCGACTGGGCAGTTTCGGCCTCGGTCTTGCGATCAACGTGCCGCTCGACGTGCTGCTGATCCCCGAAGCGCTGACCTGGCTCGAACAACGTCGTCGCGAAGCCGGGCTACCGTCAGAACGCATCACCATCGAACTGACCGAGAGCCGCCCGGTGTCGGAACTGGCCCGGCTGCGCCACGCCACCACCACGCTGCGCGGCATGGGATATCAGTTGGCGATCGATGATGTCGGCCCGCAATTGCGCGATCACCACGCGTTGCTCGATCTGCATTTCACCGCACTCAAGCTCGACAAAAATCTGGTGCGCGAGAGCCCGGATTCAAACGAAGCCAGCGCGTTCCTCGCCCGCACCATCGAATCCGCCCGCGCCGCGAACCTGACCATCATCGCCGAGGGCGTGGAGGATGCGGATATCTGGCGTCGCATGCAGCGGCTCGGCGTCGATGAAGCGCAAGGGTTCCTGATCGCCCGCCCCTTGCCTGTCACCGCCTTGGCGCATTGGCACCGCAACTGGTGCACCAAGCTGGATCGCTGAGGCGTCAGCCCCCTTGGAGCTTTGCCGGGCGCAAC
>CAITEF010000205.1 GCA_903891315.1 uncultured Rhodospirillales bacterium
GAACCTCTTCGGTTCAATGTGATCGGGCGTTGCTCTAGTGCAATGGCTTTGAAATCAGACCTTAAAACCGGATTTTGATCACAAGCCGGAACATTAAGATCCAGCCTCAGTGCATCCGCTTTCTCGCATTTTCCAAAGCCTTCTCCCGTCGCGCCCAGGTGATCACCCCACGCGGCAGCTTGATCCTGAACGGCTCCGGCTTCGGGCGGGGCTTGCGAGGTTGGCGCGGTCGGGGCGGGCGCGGCGCTGTCATGGTCCACGGCAGTTCAACCGCCAAAGCCCGACACAGAGGCCGCAATACCCGCTTCGCCTGTGGTGATGCCGCCAGCAAGGCCTGCATCTCCGGCTCTTGCAGCAGATGCTTCAATTGGCCGCCATAGCAAACCGCCTGATGCTTGCCCGCCGCCACCAGCCAGCCGAATCGGCGCGGCAGCACCGAAGCAGGCTTCTGTTGGGCTTGCTGCCGCGTTTGCGTTGCCGCCGCCCGCTGCATCCCAACAAGCAGCGTGCCCGCGCGAAACCGCACCAGCATCCGCTCGATCCCCCGGAACGCCGCATTGATCCGACGCCACGCCAGCACCTTCTGCGGGTCCTCCAGCCGCCACATCCCCAACTCCCCCAGAATCGCACGCAGGATCGCCCGCAGACTTGCGGTGATCGGGTCCAGTTCAGATTGGGCGGGTGAGGCGGACATCGACGATTTTAAATCACAGTCGGTGGCCGAAATCAAGAACAAAAAAGGAACACGTCTCCCATATCGTCATTGCGAGGAGCGCAGCGACGTCGCAATCCATTGATGTCATAGGGAATTATCATTGCCCTCGATGGATCGCGACGCTTCGCTCGCGATGACGCTTAGCGTGTTTGCGCGGGCGCGTGCCATGACGTCGTGGCACGGGCCTTGGGCGTGACGTTATCGGCGCGGATCCGTTAACGCCCCCAACTCCCCCTGGCCCCAACCCGCCCTCATCCCATATACTCGGCCATGCCTTTCGATCTGCGCACCCAGGCTGCCCGAGACATCCAGGAACGCGCCCGCCCATCCGTGGCGGCGTGGCTGTTCACGCTGTGCTTTATGCTGCTGGTGATGGTCTCCCTCGGCGGTGCCACGCGGCTCACCGGCTCCGGCCTGTCGATCATGGAGTGGGACCCGATCATGGGCGCTCTCCCGCCCTGGACAGAGACCGAGTGGAACCGCCTGTTCGCGCTCTATCAGCAGATCCCGCAATACAAGCTGGTGCATGACGGCTTCGGCCTCGACGGCTTCAAGCAGATCTTCTGGCTCGAATGGATGCACCGTTTCTGGGGTCGCATGATGGGGCTCGTTCTGGCCGGGCCGCTGCTCTGGTTCGGCTTGCGCCGTGCGCTGCCGGGCTGGTTGATCCGGCGAATGGCGCTGCTCCTTGTGCTGGGTGGCGCACAAGGCGGTGTGGGCTGGTTCATGGTCGCCTCGGGCTTCGAGGCCGACAGCACCGCCGTCTCACCCTACCGGCTGGTGCTGCATCTCACCCTCGCCCTGTCGCTCTACGCCGCCCTGTTCTGGACCGCGATGACGGTCTGGCGTGACGGCGCGCGCAAGCCGTTCTTCGTGCCGCCGATGCTGCGCATGGCATCATTGCTGCTCACAGTGTTGGTTTCGCTCACCATCGTCGCCGGCGGATTCGTCGCAGGACTGAAGGCGGGGCTGACCTACAACACCTTCCCGCTGATGGACGGGCATCTGGTCCCCGAGGGCTGGGCGATGCTCACGCCCTGGTGGAAGAACCTGTTCGAGAACATCCCGGCCGTGCAATTCGATCACCGCGCGCTCGCCACACTTTCGGCCGCCACCGGGTTGCTGGTGGTCTTCTACGGCCAATTGACCGGGCCGAACACCGCTGTGCGCACCGCGCTGGGTCTGGTGGGCGGTGCGGTGGTCTTGCAATATCTGTTGGGCGTGGCCACCCTCCTTTATGTCGTGCCGGTCTCGCTTGGCACCCTGCATCAGGCCGGCGCGGTGCTGTTGCTGACCGCCGCTGTGGCCTTGCGCCACGTTCTGCGGCGCTGATCTTTTTTCCCTGGGAAACCCCATAATGGCCGATCTCGACACGCCGCTCGCCACGACCGATTCGCTGTTCTACGGCAGCCATGCGCTCGACCCCGACGCGGCACAGCGCATCGTGCGGGACGCTCTGGTCAACGCCGATGACGGCGAGTTGTTCCTCGAATACCGCGAGAGCGAGAGCATCGTGCTCGATGACGGCCGCATCCGCAGCGCCGGGTTCGACACAACGCGCGGCTTCGGCCTGCGCGCGGTCTGCGGCGAGACGGCAGGTTACGCCCATGCTGACGAAATCTCGGAATCAGCGCTCAAACGCGCCGCCGTCACGGTCTCCTCCGTCGCCTCCGGCCATTCCGGCACCGAGGCCGCCGCCCCACGTGCCACCAATTCGCGGCTCTACACTGGCATCAACCCGCTCGGCGATGACGGTTTCGCCGCCCGCACCGGTCTGCTCTCCGAGGTCGACGCCTATGCCCGCGCGCTCGACAGCCGGGTGGTGCAGGTGAGTGCGAATGTCCACGGCGAATGGCAGGCGGTGCAGATTGTCCGCGCTGACGGCACCCGTGTCGCCGATCTGCGCCCGCTGGTCCGCTTCAACGTCGCCGTCGTCGTGGAGCAAAACGGCAAGCGCGAAACCGGCAGCACCGGGCTCGGCGGCCGGCACGGCTACGACAAGATCATCGGCCCGGATGTCTGGCAGAAAGCCACCAAAGAGGCGCTGCGGCAGGCGCTGGTCAATCTCGATTCGGTGGCCGCACCTGCGGGCGAGATGCCGGTGGTGCTCGGCTCCGGCTGGCCCGGCATTTTGCTGCATGAGGCCATCGGCCACGGGCTGGAAGGCGATTTCAACCGCAAGAAAACCTCCGCCTTCTCTGGCCTGATGGGCCAACGCATCGCCGCCCCCGGTGTGACCGTCGTCGATGACGGCACGATCCCGGATCGCCGAGGCTCCCTGACGGTGGACGATGAAGGCACGCCGACCAGCCGCACCGTGCTGATCGAGGACGGCTATCTGCGCGAATACATGCAGGACCGGATGAACGCCCGACTGATGGGCGTGCGCGCCACCGGCAATGGCCGCCGTCAAAGCTACGCGCATATGCCGATGCCGCGCATGACCAACACGATCATGCTGGGCGGCAACAACTCGCTCGACGAGATGATCGCCTCCGTCCCGCGCGGGCTCTACGCGGTGAATTTCGGCGGCGGGCAGGTCGATATCACCTCGGGCAAGTTCGTCTTCTCGGCGTCTGAGGCCTATCTGATCGAGAACGGCAAGATCGGCCCGGCCGTCAAGGGTGCCACGTTGATCGGCAACGGCCCGGACGCGCTGACCAAGGTGCAGATGATCGGCACCGACGTCGCCCTCGATCCGGGTGTCGGCACCTGCGGCAAAAACGGCCAGGGCGTGCCGGTGGGCGTGGGCCAACCGACATTGAAATTGTCCGGGCTGACGGTGGGCGGCACGGCGACCTGACACAAAACTGTCATGTCTCTGCCTATGGTTTGGCTCTGGATCTCTTGACGAATTGCGTGGCACTGCGACGCGGACTGCGTTTCGGGAGGTTTGTCATGCGCTCATCACTCCGTCTGGCCCTGCTGGCCACGGTGCTGTTTTCCACGGCCTCCGCCGCGCGCGCAGAAGACGCTGCCCCCCTGACGATTTGGCAGCGCGGCAACCTGCTCGGCGATCTCGGCGGTCTGCGCCCCTGGGCGGTGGATCATGGCGTCACGCTGACCATCACCGAGCAGAGCGAGATCAAAGGCAACACCACCGGCGGCACCAAGCGGGGTGCCACCTATGACGGCCTGACCACGCTCAGCGCGTCGGTCGACACCGACAAGGCATTCGGCTGGAGCGGCGGCACATTGTTCATCAGCGCGCTGAACATCCATGGCCGCCCGCTCAGCCCGTATTATCTGGGCAGCCTGCAAACCGCGAGCGGCATCGAGGCGGCACCCACCACACGTCTGTGGGAACTCTGGGTGACGCAGAGCTTCGCCGACGGCTTGTTCGACGTGAAGTTGGGCCAGCAGAGCCTGGACCAGGATTTTCTGAGCAGCACCAACAGCGCGATTTTCGTCAACACGATGATGGGCTGGCCGATGGTCCCCTCCGTCGATCTCTATGCCGGTGGCCCCGCCTATCCGCTGTCCTCGCTCGGTGCGCGCATCAAGGTCAACGTCAATGACAATGTCACCGTGCTGGCCGGTGTGTTCGGCGACAATCCGCCCGGCGGCCCGTTCAACAATGACAGCCAACTGCGCGGCGACACACGTTGGGGCAACAATTTCAGCCTGCGCACCGGATCGCTGTTCATCGCGGAGGCGCAGTATCAGCTGAACCAGAAAACCCCTGGAGCCGAGAAACAGCCGGAAGGTTTGCCGACCGCATTGAAGCTCGGCGTCTACGCCGATAGCGGTGATTTCTATGACCAGCGCTACGCCACCAACGGCGCGCTGCTCGCCAGCAATGCCAGCCTGAGCCCACGCAAGATCACGGGCAACAGCGCGGTCTATGTGGTGTTCGACCAAGGCGTCTGGAAACCGGCCCCGGATTCCGGGCGCGTGTTGAGCGTGTTCGTGCGCGCGCTGTCAGCACCCACCAGCCAGAACGTGGTCGATTTCAGCGTCAACGGCGGCATCACACTGACCGCGCCGCTCGAAGGCCGGGATGACGATACGTTTGGCCTCGGCTTCGGCTATGCACATGTGTCGAACCAAGCCCGCGCCTATGACCGCGATGTCGCGCGACTGGGTGGCGACACCACGCCGGTGCGGTCGAGCGAGACCTTCATCGAGGCGACCTATCAGGCGCAGGTGACGCCGTGGCTGCAGGTGCAGCCGGATGTGCAATACGTCATCCATCCGGGCGGCGGGATTGCCAATCCCTACACCGGCAAGCGGGTTGCCAATGAGTGGGTATTCGGGGCGCGCACCAACATCACGTTCTGATCCAACCATCGGCGGGAGATCGAGATATGAGCCAGTTGTCCATTTCCCGCCGTTCCGTTCTGATCGGTGCAGGCGGTGCGGCCCTCACGCCCACCACCGTGCCTGCCGCCCCGCGCGCGCCCTCGTTGCCATTGGTGGTGGTGGGTGATTGGGGGCGTTACGGCACCGATGACCAGAAGGCGGTGGCCAATGCGATGGGCCGCACGGCGGCAGAAATCCGCAGCCGCTTCGTCATCTCGCTGGGCGATAATTTCTATGAGGACGGCGTTGAGTCCGTCACCGACCGGCATTGGCAGGACAGCTTCGAGCAAGTCTACACTGCCCCGTCCTTGCAGACGAAATGGGACGTGATTCTCGGCAACCACGATTATCGCGGCAGCGTGCAGGCGCAGCTCGACTATGTGAAGCACTCCAAGCGCTGGCAGATGCCGGATCGGGTGTTCACAAGGCTGGAGATGCTGTCCGACGGCACGGTGGTCGAGTTCTTCTACATCGACACCTCGCCGATGATCTCCGCCTATCGCCACACCAAGGTCGCCATCGACGATCAGAACGTGCCCGCGCAATTGGCGTGGTTGGATGCCACGTTGGGCCGCTCGAAGGCCGGGGTGAAGATCGTGGTCGGCCACCACCCGATTCACACGGTGACCGGTCACGGTCGCGACCAGAAGGATCTGATCCATCTGGTCAAGCCATTGCTACTGCGCCACGGCGTGCATCTGTACATCAACGGCCACGACCACAATCTGCAATCGATCACCCGCGACGGCGTGACCTTCGTCACCTGCGGCGGCGGCGGGGCGGTGCTGGGCGATGCCGGTGAGGCCAAGCCGGGCGACTTCGCGGCGAAGGCCTATGGCTATATGTCGATGGAGGTCTCCGCCAAGCGCATCGGTTACCGCCTGTTCGACGAGGATGGGAAGGCGTTGTATGCGGGGCAGGTTTTGACCTGACGCCCCGGAGCCGCTTTGCCGATCCTGATCGCCGCGCTTTATCAATTTTGCCGCGTTGAGACCCCAACTGAGTTCGCCGCCGCTCTGCACGCGCGCGCGGATGCGGCTGGGCTGCGCGGCACGCTGATCCTGGCAAGCGAGGGGATCAACGGCACCATCGCGGGTGAGTCCACCGCATTGCGCGCCTTTGTCGCCGAATTGCAGACGGGAATCGCGCCCGGCCCAGCCTTTGACGGCCTCACGCTGAAATGGGCGAGCACCGACGCGATGCCGTTCCAGCGGCTCAAGATCAAGGTCAAGCCGGAGATCGTCTCATTGGGCGCGCCCGAAGCGGACCCGACCCAGCGCGTCGGCACCTATGTCGCCCCCGAGGACTGGGACGCGTTGATCTCCCAGCCCGATGTTCTGCTGATCGACACCCGCAACAGCTTCGAATTCGACGTCGGCACGTTTCCAGGGGCGGTCGATCCCGGCACCACCACATTCCGCGAGTTTCCGGGCTTCGTGTCCGAGCGGCTCGACCCTGAGCAGAATACGAGGGTGGCGATGTTCTGCACCGGCGGCATACGCTGCGAGAAGGCCAGCGCCCTGCTGCTCGCACGCGGATTTCGCGAGGTTTATCACCTGCAGGGCGGGATCCTGGCCTATCTGGAAAAAATGCCGCCCGAGACGCGATCCTGGCAGGGTGAGTGTTTTGTGTTCGATGAACGTCGGGCAGCGGATCCAGGTCGGTTGGGACTGGCGGAGGATCACCTGGAGGAGTAGCGCATGCCCAACGCCGAGCAGACTCTGATCGTCGGCGGCATGACCTGTGCCGCCTGCGTCTCCCGCGTTGAGAAAGTGCTCAAGCGCGTCCCCGGCGTGACCTCAGCCGACGTCAATCTGATGACCGGACAGGCCGTCGTCCATGGCAACGCGAATCTGCTGGCGCTCGAACAGGCGGTGGCAAAGGCGGGTTACACCGCCTCTGCTGCCCCGCCTCCGCCCGAAAAATTCTGGCCGGTGGGTCTGGCCCTCGGCCTAAGTCTCCCAATTGCGCTGGCGATGCTGGTCGGAATGGCGGGCGGCCCGATGCTGCCCGGTTGGGTGCAGGCTGCACTCGCCACCCCAGTGCTGCTCGGCTTCGGCACCGGCTTCGTGATCCGCGGCTGGAAATCGATCCGCGAGGGCTCGCCCAGCATGGACGCGCTCGTCGCCATCGGCACCTGGGCCGCCTATCTGCTCAGCCTGCGCAATCTGTTCGAGCCAATGGCCGACATGCCGGGCATGGAATCACCGCTCTATTTCGACTCCGCCGCTTTGGTGATCGCCCTGGTGATGCTCGGCCGCTTTCTCGAAGGCCGCGCCCGCGTGCAGGCGGGCGCGGCATTGCGTGATCTCGCCAAGCTGCAACCCGCCCGCGTGACCCGCATGATCGGCGATCTCGCCGAAGACATCGATCTGGCGGCGTTGCGCGCGGGTGATCAGGTACGCGTCCGCCCCGGCGAGCGAGTGCCTGCCGATGGCGTGGTGGTCGAGGGCCATTCCGATCAAGACGAAGCAGCCCTCACCGGCGAAAGCCTGCCGCGCGCCATCCAAGTGGGCGACCAGGTCCTCGCCGGGGCGCTGAACATCTCCGGCCTGCTGTTGATCCGCGCCGAGAAACTCGCAGGCGAGACGGCTTTGGGCCGCACCGTGCGGATGGTCGAGGCCGCACAGGGGCGCAAGCCCTCAGTGCAAAAACTTGCCGACCGGATTGCAGCCTGGTTCGTCCCCGGCGTGATGCTGCTGGCCTTGCTCACCTTGGCGGGCTGGATGCTGGCGGGGGCGACGGCAGAGGATGCGCTGATCAACGCCGTCGCCGTGCTGGTGATCGCCTGCCCCTGCGCGCTAGGCCTTGCCACACCCGCCGCAATCATGGCCGGAACCGGGGCTGCTGCGCGCAATGGGATCGTGCTGCGCGATCCGGATGTGCTCGGGGTCGCGCATGCGGTCACAACAGTCGTCTTCGACAAAACAGGCACCCTCACCGAGGGCCGCCCGCGTGTGGTGTCGAGCAAATCGGTCGGCACCTCCACCCCGCGCGACGTGATGATGATCGCGGCCTCGCTGCAACAGGGCTCTCTGCACCCGCTCGCCCGCGCCGTGCTGGCAGAGGCACCGGAGGCCAAGGCCGCCGAGAAGATGCAGGATTTCCCTGGGCGCGGCGTCGGCGGCGTGGTCGATGGGCGGGAATTCCGCCTTGGCAATCAGCGCATGCTGGAGGAATCGGGGCTTGCGGTGGGGGAGCTTGAACCGGAAATGCTGCGTCTGGCCGCAAGCGGGGCCAGCGTGTCGTTCTTGTTCGAGACAGCGCCGGAGACACATTTGCTCGGCCTGATCGGCTTTGCAGACACGCCGCGCCCCACCGCGGCGGTCGCCGTGGCGACTCTGCGCGCGCGGGGCGTTCGCTGCGTGCTGCTATCGGGCGACAATCCGGCAGCCGTCGCGGCGATGGCAAAAACGCTCGGCTTCGATGAGGCCATTGGCGGCGTGCTGCCTGCCGAGAAGGCGGCGCGGGTGGCGACTTTGCGCGACGGCGGCAAGGTCGCGATGGTGGGGGACGGCATCAATGACGCGCCAGCCCTCGCCGAGGCCGATCTCGGCATCGCGATGGCGGGCGGGGCCGATCTGGCGGTGGAGACCGCTGGGATCGTGCTGATGCGCCCCGAGCCGACCCTGGTTGCCGCTGCTCTGGATATCGCGTGGCGAACCGAGCGGCGCATCCGGCTTGGCCTGTTTTGGGCGTTCGGATTCAACCTGATCGGGCTGCCGCTCGCCGCCGCCGGACGTCTGAGCCCGGCCTTGGCCGGCGCGGCGATGGCGTTCTCGTCACTCGCGGTGGTGCTGAACGCGTTGGCATTGCGGGGCTGGAAGCCGAAATAGAGCACGGTCCGACCGATCGGATTGAACCTCTCCGGTTCAATGTGATCGGGCGTTGCTCTGGGCCAAACGGGTCGCCGTCATCGACCACCCTTCAAATCTCGCAGATCGGCTCTATGCTTGCGCAGCAGAGGAGATTGCTCGTCCATGTCGATCCGCGTTGTCAGTTCAGGCGCTTTCGCGCCCGCCTATGCCGTCTTGGTGCCAATGTTCGAATCCCGCACCGGCACGGTGATCGAAAGCGAACGCGGCCCGTCGGTCGGCCCCGACCCGAAATCCGTGCCCAACCGCCTCAAGCGCGGCGAAGATATCGACGTGGTCATCATGTCCGGCCCCGGCCTGATCCAGATGATCCAGGAAGGCTATGTCGCCGAACACACCGACCTCGCTTTGTCGCTGATCGGCATGGCGGTGCGTGAGGGCGCACCTCTCCCCGACATCTCCACCCCGGAAGCCCTGCGCGAGACCTTGCTGGCGGCGAAGACCATCGGCACTTCGATGAGCGTCAGCGGCGCCTATGTGCGTGACACGCTGCTCGGCCTGCTCGGCATCTCCGATCAGGTGCGCGACAAGCTGCGCACCGCCTCCGGCGAGCCGGTGGCGGCGATGATCGCGCGCGGCGAGATCGAACTCGGCTTTCAGCAAATCAGCGAACTCAAGCCGGTTGCCGGCATCACCATTGTGGGCAAGCTGCCCGAGGCGGTGCAGCAGATCACCGCCTTCTCCGCAGGTCTGGTTGCCACCAGCAAGCAGAAAGACGCCGCCCGCGCGCTGATCAGCTTCCTCGCCTCGCCCGACGCAGCACCCGCAATTATCGAGAGCGGGATGGAACCGGCTACTTGATCCCGAACTGACGGAAGACTTCCTCGGTGTGCTGCCCGATCATTGGCGGGCTGCGCACCGGGCGATCCGGTGCGACGTCGCGCCACGGCATGCCGGGCACTTTCACCCGATTGCCGCTGCCTTCGGGGTATTCGACCTCCAGCAATGAGCCGCGCTGGATCACCTGCGGCTCTTCCAGGATTTCCGGCACGGAGTTCACCGGCGCTGCGGGCAGGCCAAGGCGGATGAAATCTTCCATCCACTCATCGGCGGTCCGGGTGAGGAAGATGGCCTGGATCTCCGCGCACAGCGCCACCCGGTTGGCGTTGCGCTGCTTCTGGGTGAGGAACTCCTCACGCCCGACCATATGGGCGAAGGGCGGCAGTGAGCAGAGCTGGTCCCAACGCTTCTGCGTGGTCAGCGAGATCACGAATTCCCGCGTCGAGGTGCGGAACGCCTCGTAAGGCGCCATCAGCGGATGCGCGTTGCCCTGCCGCTCCGGCGGAGTGCCGCCGATGGTGTAGGCGGTGATCGCTTGGCCGAGCATGGTGATCATCGCATCCAGCATCGAGACGTCAATCTGCCGCCCCTGCCCGTCTTTCGACCGCGCATGCAAAGCCGCCAGGATGGAGAACGAGGCGCAGAAGCCGCCCATCAGATCGGAGATCGGAGCGGCCGCCTTCACAGGACGGCCCTCTGGCTCGCCGGTCAGATCCATCATGCCGCTGACCGCCTGGATCATCAGGTCCATCGCCGCACGGTGCGCCATCGGCCCGGTTTGGCCATAGCCTGAGATCGAGCAGAAAATGATATCCGGCTTCACCGCGCGGCATTGCTCATAGCCCACGCCGAAGCGCGCCATCGTGCCTGGGCGGAAATTCTCCACCACCACATCGGCATGCGCCACCAATTGCAGGAAATGGCTGCGGCCTTCCTCGGTGTGCAGATCAATCGCCACGCTGCGCTTGTTGCGGGAATAACCGACGAAAGTCGGCCCCGAATCATGCATGAAGGGCGGCCCCCAAGCACGCACGCCGTCGCCCTGCGGATGTTCGATCTTGAGGACGTCGGCCCCGATATCGCCCAGCACCATCGCCGAGAACGGACCAGCGAGCGCCTGGGTGGCGTCGAGCACCACCACTCCATCGAGCGGACCGGCCCTCATGGCGCGGTCTTCACAACGAACACCGGCAACAACGCGCCCTGTTCCAGCACCCGGAAATCCACCTCAACCGGCACGTCGATGCCGGGTTCACCGAAGATGCGGGCAAACAGCGGCACGCCCTCGTCCAACTCCACGATGCCCACCGTGTAGGGCGTCGATTTCGCGAACACGCCGGTGGCGCGATGCACCTCGCTGTAAGAATGCAATTTGCCGGTCCCCTTTGCAGGCTTCCAGGCCGAGACCGCCTCGTTGCAATCCGGGCAGAGGATGCGGCGCGGATGGTGGCAACCGTCGCAGCGCAGGCAATGCTTGAGCAGAAATTCATGCCGACGCACGCCGTCCCAATAGCCGGTGGTCTCTGGCGAGGGTTGATACAGGCCGAGGAACATATCCCCGGCCATCAGCCGCATCCCGGTCGACCAGTCGATCGTGGTTTCTTCGGTCATGGACGTTCTCCTCCCACCAGCATCACCGAGTGGCAAGCAAGCGGCCCGCCATGGCCATGCACCAGCCCCACTTTCACCCCCGGCACCGGGCGTCCCTCCGGCTCGCCATGGATCTGCTCCAGCACTTCCTTGAGCAGATAAAGCCCCTGGCCGGACTGGCCGAAGGAGAGATATCCCCCTGTGGTGTTGAACGGCAGCCCGCCATCGTAATTGATCCCGCCACCTTCGACGAAGTCACCGCCCTCGCCCTTGCCGCAGAAGCCAAGTTCTTCCAGCACCATCAAATTGGCAAAGGTGAAAGGGGCCGAGGTCTCGACAATGCCGACATCGGCGGGCCTGAGGCCGGACATCGCATAGGCCTGCCGCGCCGCCTCGCCCACACCGAGATTGGTGATATTTGGCCCATTCTCCGTCGGCCCCGCGCCGCGCAATGCGAAGCGCTCGCCGATCCATTCATGGGTGGAGGATTGGCCGAAGCCCAAAATCCAGCTCGGCTTGCTCGGGCTCTCGGGCACGAGATCCGCGCGGGTGATCACCGCCGCCGAGCCGATACCGCCCGGGAACCAAGCCGCACAATCGAGCATGCGCAGCGGGCTCGCCACCATGCGCGACGACAACACGTCGTCCACGCTGATCTTGCCCTTTTTGCGCATCGCAGCTTGCGGATGATCCAGCGCCCAGAGCCGGTTTTCCACCGCAACGCGTGCGCATTGCTCGGGCCGGATGTTGTAATCATGCATGTAGCGCTGCGCCACCTGGGCGTAGAGCGCCGGGGTGGTCGCACCATAAGGCGCTTCGAATTGAAGATCGGCCTCCCAGTTCGCACTGCCTTCGACCATCTCGATCCAAAGCGGGCTGGCCTCGCCGCAGACACACAGCGCGTAATCGATCACCCGCGCCTGCAACAGCACCACAGCGAGTTCGATGGTGCCGAGTGCGCCCGCCCCATGTGAGGTGACCTCGGTGGAGATCATCGGTGTGATCTTGAGTTCGTTGAGCACCGCCTGATTGTATTGCAGCGAACAATAGGTGCGCGGCATCCGCCCTGTGAGCAGCGCGCCAACCTGTTTGCGGGTGATCCCCGCCTCCCGCATCGCCTGCGAGGCGGCGTCCACCACCAGCTGCAACGGGGTTTTTCGTTCGGCGTCGGATTTCAGGCTGATCGAGCGGCCCATGCCGACAATGGCACAGCTCCCCGACAATTGGGTTGTCATGATGGCTCTCCGGTATTGGTGGGGTCGGCCTCGATCAGGCGCAGGGCAGCGGCGGGAATGTTCAAATGGCAGGCAGTGCCAGGGATGGGGTCGATGCTGACCGACCAGCTCGGAATGCTGACCTGCACCTCCAGCCCGTCGCAATCACAGACGATCTCGAACGCTTCGCCGAGATAGGTCGAGGCGGTCACCGTCGCGGGCCAAGCATCCGGCCCCGGCCCGGTCAGAGTGATCGCACCAGGGCGCAGCATCGCCGTCGCCGGTCCATCTTTGGCATCCGCAATCGCGATGCTCTGGCCACCTTGTGGATGGAACCGCCCCTCGCGCACCACGCCGCGCCAGATATTGGCCGCTCCCAGAAAGCGGGCGGCGAATTCGGTGCGGGGGCGCTCGAACAGATCGCGCGGCGTGCCGGTCTCGACGATCACGCCATGGTTCATGATCACCACGCGATCGCTCATCGTCATCGCCTCGATCTTGTCGTGGGTGACGTAGATGGCGGTGATGCCGATGCGCTGTTGCAGGGCACGGATCTCGCCGCGCATCCGAGCGCGCAATCTTGCGTCGAGATTGCTCAGCGGCTCGTCGAACAGCAGCACCGAGGGCTGCACCACCAGACTGCGCGCAATCGCCAACCGCTGCTGCTGGCCGCCGCTGAGTTCCGCCGGATAGCGCTGCGCCATGGCCGGAAGTCCCACGAGATCGAGAACTTCATTGACCCGCTCAGTGATCTTGGCGCGCGAGAGATGCTGCACTTCCAACCCGAACGCCACGTTCTCGCCCACCGTCATATGCGGCCAGACCGCGTAGTTCTGGAACACGATGCCGAGTTGCCGATGCTCCGGTGCAACGCTGCGTCCGGGCGTGGAAAGGACGCGGCCAGCGATGGTGATTTCCCCGCTGTCGATGTCCTCGAAACCGGCGATGCAACGCAACGAGGTGGATTTGCCGCAGCCGCTCGGCCCCAACAGCGAGACCATCTCGCCGCGTTCCACGTCGAAGGAGATGTCGTTGAGGATGGCGTTGCCGCCGAGACTCTTGCCGACATGAGACAGCCGCAACATCGTCATGTCACCCGCCTCGCGCCGCGCACATAGGTTTGCAGCAAGGCCGCGAGCCCGCCAATCGCCAGCGCCTGCACCACCGAGATGGCATAAGCGAGGTTGGAGCGACCGGATTCCATCAGATCCCAGATCAGCACCTCCATCACCCGCGTCCCCGGCGTGTAGAGCATGATCGAGGCATTCAATTCGCGCGCGCACAGGATGAATGCGATCAGCCAAGCTCCGACCAATGCGCGCAAAGTGAGCGGTGCCTGAATGCGGCGCAGCACGCGCAACGGCCCAGCCCCCAGCACGCGCGCACTTTCGTCGAGGCTGCGGTCCAACTGGTCGAGCGCAGGCAGCACGTTGCCGGAGACGAACGGCATCGCCTTGGCGACATAGGCGAGCAGCAGGATCACCAGCGTGCCGTAGATCGGCAGCGGGATGCGGAAATAGAGCCAGAGCAGGCCGATGCCGAGCACCACGCCCGGCAGGCAGAGCGGCAATTGCATCAGAAACACGAAAAGCCGCGCCAGCCGCGTGCCCTCGTAATGGCGGCACCAGATGCCAACCGCCAACACAAAGCCCACCA
The DNA here is from genome assembly GCA_903891315.1 of uncultured Rhodospirillales bacterium. GTDB lineage: Bacteria > Pseudomonadota > Alphaproteobacteria > Acetobacterales > Acetobacteraceae > CAIQQQ01. The sequence goes on from CAITEF010000205.1 coordinate 14,133, forward strand.
CCAGCGTAGGCACGATCAGGCTCAGCGCCAGCGTGTTCATCACCGCATCAAACGCAATCCCCTCACCGAGCGCGCGGTAATTGCCGAGCGTGAACACCATCCGGCGGAAATTCGACGTGGTGAATTGCAGGAATGAGGCGAACACCAAAGCGGCCAGCGGCAGCACCACCGAGACCAGCACCACCAGCACGCACGAGACGAACGCGGGCCAACGCGCCGCACCGAGCTTGGTGGTGCGCGCCCGTGTGGCTTGGCCGGTGACCACGCCGTACCGGCGTGACGTGCCGTCCAGCCTGCCCTTCAACAGCAATCCACCCGCGACGAACACCAGCAACACGAGACCCATCGAGGCGGCTTCATTCCAGCGCGCTGGCTCACGATGGATGGCGGTATAGACGGCGTTGACCAGCGTCTCGAACCGGATCGGCCGGCCCAGCAGGCCCGGAATCGTGAACATCTCCGCCGAGAGCATGAAGATCAGCAGCCCCGCGCCAGTGATCGCCGGAAGTGCGAGCCGCAACGTGATCCGCCACGTGGTGCGGAACAATCCGGCCCCCAGCACACGCGCCGAATCCTCCAAGGTGGCGGCGATGCCGGTGAACACGGCGCTGGCCGCCATGAAGGCATAGGGCACGTAATAAACCGCCATCACGAAGGCGATGCCGGTGAAGGAGAAGATGTTCACCCCCTGCCGCCAGCCAAACATCTCGCGTAGCGCGATATTCAGAAACCCCACATTCGGGGCCGCCAGGATCAACCACGCCATCGCACCGGTCAGCGGCGACAAGAACAACGGTGCGATCAGCAGCACCTCGAACACCCGCCGCCCTGGCAAATCGGTGCGGATCACGAGCCAGCCGAGCACCACGCCCAACGCGCCCGCAAACACCGTCACCACCGCCGACAGCGCCAGCGTGTTTCCGAGCGCCTGGGCGAAATCGCCGGAGCCGAGCATGTTGGCGACCGCATCGAGCGAGAACTGCGTGTCGCCATAGACCGGCGAGCGGTCCTGCAACGCGCCATAGAGCACGCTCGCCACCGGCAGCACGACGAGCACAATCAGGCAGGCGAGAAAGCCGAATTGTGTGAGTCCCCGCGTGCGGGACGGGGCGGCGAGCGCGGTCACGTCAGCCCTTCATCGCCTTGTTCCAGTCGGCCAGCGCCAGCTTGCCTTCCTTGGCAAGATCGGCCGGTTTCAGCACGAAGCGCTGGCGCGCGCCGGTAAACCAGGGCTCATGGGCGAAGGCGCGGACATCGGAAATGCCGGGGCGCGGCACGGCGCATTGATAGATCTTCGCCCAGGTCAGCATGCCCTCTTCGCTGAAGAACCACTCCAGGAACAGCTTCGCCGCGTTGGAATGCGGCGCGCCCTTGGCCAGTGCCACATAGCCAAACCAGATCGGCGTCGGCTCCGGCCAAGCGGTCTGGATCGGGGCCTTGTTGGCGAAATAGCTGGACGCATAGGGGTCGATGGTCAGCCCCACCGCGTGCTGCCCGCTGATCACCGATTCCACGCCGGGGATATTGCTGCTGTAGATGGTGGGTTTCACTGCGGCGAGCTTGGTGAACCACTCCGGCCCCTTGGACTTCCACAGCATGTAGAAGCCGTTGTACCAGCCACCGACCACATTCGGGTCCGCCACCGCGATGCGGCCCTTGAAGCGAGGATCAACCACGCCGTCCCAGCTTTGCAGCAGCTTGATCTCCTCCTCGGTGACCATGTCGACATTGTAGATGACGACATTCTCGATCAGCCGGTCGGGCAGCGCATAGGGCGAGAGCGCGCGGTATTCGGGCGGAATGACGGCCGCACTGGCGGGGTCATAGGGCTCGATCAATTTCTCGGCGAGCAGACGCTGCATCATGTCGTCCGAGGTCTGCACCAGATCGGCCTGCACCGCGCCGCGCTTGGAATCGGCCATGAAGCGCTCCAGCAACGGGGCGGCGGTGGCCGAATAGGTGCGCATGCGAACGCCGGGGAAGCGTGCGTTGAAGACCTTCGCCAATGCCTCGATGTAGCTGGCGGGCGAGGCCGTGTAGATCATCAACTCACCCTCGCGCTTGGCGGCCTCCACCAAGCTAGGCGCTGGGGCCTGAGCGAAGGCTTTGGTGGCAGCAAGAGCCGCAGGCAGGGTCAGCAACGTGCGACGAGTTGGTGATTCGAGCATGGATCAAATTCCCCAGGCCTTGGCGTTCTTTTGACGCCTGTCAAACACTCTATACCCCGCGCGTCCCCTGTCCAGTGGTCGCCGCGAGGTCAACGGCTCTGGATTTCAGCGTCGGATCGGCGCGCAGCACCGTCTTCGCCACCTTGTGCGTGGGGGTGTGCGGCAACTCGCTGGCCAGCAGCACGTAACGCGGCACTTTGTGGGCGGCGAGATGGACGGCGCACCAATCCGCGATCTCCCGCTCGGTCACGCCGGCCCCGGCGCGTGGGACCGCGACGATCAGGATCTCGTCCTCGCCGAGGTCCGACGGCACCGGAATCGCGGCCGCTTCCTGCACCGCCGGGTGCTGTCCCACCACGCGGTCAAGCTCGGCCCCGGCAATGTTCTCGCCACGGCGGCGGATGATGTCTTTCTTGCGGGAGACGAAGAAGAAAAACCCATCCGCATCCCGCCGCACCAGATCGCCACTGCAGAACCAGCCATCGCGAAACGCCGCCTCGGTCTGCGCTTCGTCCCGCCAATAACCGCGCATCTGCACAGGCGTGCGCAACACCAGCTCGCCCACCTCATCCACGCCGACATCGACGAAATTGTCATCAACGATCCGCGCCTCGGTCCAAGGCAGGGCGGGATCGGGATGGCGGCCCAACACGCCCATGCTGCCGGATTTGCGCAGACCGTCGAAAGGATTGGCAATCGCACCGGGCGCCTCGGTCATGCCAAAGCCGACCACGATGTCCTGCACGCCGAATTCCTCGCGGAACACCTTCTCGGAATGCGACCGCACGCCATAGGCCTTGCGCAGAGCATGGCCGGGTCGGAACTCCTCACGCGGTCGGTTGGCCAAAATGGAGCCCATCGCCTCGATCATATTGACCTCGGTCGGCCCGGTGTCGCGCACCAATTGCCAGAAGCCGGAGGCGGAGAAGCGGGCGGCGATGATCAGGCTGCATCCGGCGGCGAGTGCACCCGCCACCGAGTAGAACAGCGCGTTGACATGGAACAACGGCAGCACCACCAGCATCCGCTCCGTCGGCTGCAAATGCATGCGCTGCACGAAGCCCTCGCCACAGGCCAGGAAACTCTTCTGGCTGTGCATCACGCCCTTCGGGAAGCCAGTGGTGCCAGAGGTCATGATGATCAGGCAGATATCATCCGACGTCACATTGGCGGCGACCAGCTTGGGCGCGGCTGCGTCGATGTCAGCGATCACTGCTGCATCCCACAACACTCCGCGCCAAGAGGTCGGCGGCGGCAGATCGACGCCGTCGTGGAACACCAGCACCGGCTCCACGAGGTCGAGCACATAGCTCGATTCAGCCGGGGTGAGTGCTGGATTGATCGGAACCAGGATCGCCCCGAGCCGCGCCAAGGCGAACAACAGCAACACATGCGCATCACTGTTCCGCGCCACCAGGGCCACGCGATCACCATGGTGCACGCCTTGGGCTTCCAAATATCCCGCCGCCCGCGCGGCCAGGTCGGCAAACGACGCCCAGGACCAGCTTTGGCCCTCGAACACCACACAATCGCGCTCTCCCGCCACGGCCACGCGGGCTGCGATGGCAGCGGGGATGGTGCCGTCATGGGCCGGATAAAGGGCAAGAACCTCAAGCGGGGTCATCGTGCCGTCCTCAGGCCGGTGGCTCGTAGGGCACGGCCTGTTCGACGAGTTCCCAGATCCGACGGCCCGACCGCGTGCGGCGACCTTCCACGATATGGCCGGGCAGGCCGCCCGCACGAGCGACGACCGCCACCGCGCGCATGATCTCCAGCGGCATACCAATCTCCAGCAGCAGGGCGGCGATGGCACCGGTTGCGTTGGTCGTCATATGCCGCCCCATCGCGCGGTCGAACTCCACGCTCAGCAGCTTCAGCAATGCGATATACCGCCCGTCCACGCCCGCCTCTTGCGCCACCTCGAACAGCCGGGCCGGGCGCGGATCATCTGGCTTGTGCTTGCGATGGCCAAAGCCGGGCAGTGCCGCCTTGCGGGCGATATGGTCGGCGACGGTCTCCCGACAAAACGTCTCGGCATCCTGCGCTTGGATGCCCTTGATCAGGATGCGCGCCGCACCGTCCATGGTGCCGATGAACACATCCCCCACCGCGAGCAGCCCACCGGCCATCGCCACCTGAACCTGCCCCGGTCCGCTATCATCGAGCAGCCGCGCGATGATGGTGGACGCATTCAGCCCGTGTTCCATCAGCGTGACCATGCAGGCATCCAGCACCCGCGCCTCCGCCGGCGTGGGCATGCGCTCTTGAATGAGGAAGAACATCATCTCGGTGTAGCTGACCTTGCCGATCAGATCGTTGACCAGATCGCGGCCGCGCACGGTGATGCTGGTGGCGTCCGAGGTGGAGAGGCGGGTGACATGGGGAGGGGCCGACTTGGACGGGGGCATCGTTTGGATTTTCCCTTCGTGTTGCGGCGAATTCTGGCACGCGACGACGATGCGTCAAGTGTGTAACGGGACGAGCGTCAAATACCTGCCAGCCCTCAAACCAGCGGTCTGAGACGCCGCCAGAAGGATTGACTCGCCATTCCCGAGGGCTTTCAATCCGCAAAACAACCCCGCGCCGCAACAAAGAGTGCGCAGCAAGAATGGGATGGAAACATATGAGCCAAGACCCGTCATCCGTGTCCCGGATCGCTCTCAAGCGCCGTCATGTATTGGGAATGGCAGCGGCTGGCGCACTCACCGCGACCGGTGCGCGCGCGGATGAGGAAACCATCAAGATCGGCGTGGTGGTGCCGCTGTCGGGCGCGTTCGCTGCCAGTGGTCAGGATGAATTGCACGGCGCGCAACTTGCCGTCGATGAGATCAACGCGGCGGGCGGCATCAAGTCCATCGGTGGCCGCAAGCTGGAATTGCTGCCAGCCGATGCCGGTCAAACCCCCGAATCCGCGGTGGCCGCAGCACGACGCATTCTCAATCAGAACCCGGTCGGCTCCATCGGCTGCTGGTATAGCGCACTCACCTTGGCCGCCACCCAGGTGGCCGAGCAGAAGAAGATCCCCTGGATCACCGGCTCTGGCTCGGACGCCATCGTTGGGCGCGGATTCAAATATTCCTACCAGATCTCGGCGGGCTCGGAAGATTCAGCGCGTGGCATGATTGCCACCATCAAAAGCCTTGGCAGCGGCGATATGCGTCTGGCGATGCTGTGCGACAACAACGCGTTCAACGTCGAGGTGAAGGAATTCATCCGCAAGAACGTCTCCATCCCCTTCGTGGCCGAGCCGACCTGGACCTCGCCGCTGTCTGACGCCACCCCTCCGGTGACCGCCGTGCTGCGCGCCAACCCGAATTTCATCTATTTGGGTGCCACCAGCACGACCGACCAATTCCTCTTGCTCAAGCAATTGGCAGCCCAAGGCAACAAGGCGCTGATCATCATGGGCGCCTCCTCGGCCGCCAACCCCGCCTTCCTCACCGGGGTGGGTGCCGAGGCGATGGAAGGCCTTCTGGTTGAGACCTCGATCTCGTTCCCCGGCAAAGGCTCCGAAGCCGCGAACAGCCGCTTCGTCGCTGCCACCAAGCAGGCCTTCATGGATTGCGAGGGGCTGACTGGCTTCGTCGAGGTTACCGTGCTCGCGCTGGCGTTGGAGAAGGCCGGCAAGGCGGACTCCGCCTCGGTGCAGGAGGCGCTGCAGAGCCTCGACGTGAACAACAACCCCGCCGCCTCCCTGCTGCCCGGCGGCACCCGTCTGCGCTTTGGCCCGAATGGTCGGCGCATGGACACGTCGGTGCAGCTTCTGCAGTGGCAGAGCGGACGTCCGGTGGTGGTGTCGCCGCCGGATGTCGCCAATGGGGTGTTGAAGCGGAAGGCGTGACGCGGGGTGGCGGGTCGTCGACCCGCCCTACGACGCCGCAAATGGGTTTTCGACCCGTATACCGCCAAGATCCATCCCATGCTGCATGTCCTCAGACAGCAACAATTCGCATCCGGCTTCCAACGCCGCGGCGGCGATCATCGCGTCGTAAAGCGACAGGCCGTAGCGCTCGGCCAGCGCCAAACCGCGCTCATGTGTCGCCACAGTCAGATTCTCCACACGCAGCAATCCGCGCACGGCGCCGAGGAAATCAGCCAATTCGGGCCAAGACAGACCCATCTTGCGCCGCGCCACATTGGCGATCTCGTTGAGCACTTGCACGCTGATCACCCCGCCGCCTTGCAGCAGCGTCTCGGCAATCGCCGCCTTCCGCGTGTCGGATGACGCGAGGTAAAGCAGGACGTTGCTGTCGAGGAATCTATCGGGCGTTCGCGTCATTACGGTCGAACTTGAAATCCATAGGCAGACGACCGCGATAGGCGCGAAGGCGCTCGATCAGCGCCTCCCGCCCCGGCTTGCGCGCGATGCCGAACAACCGCTCATCGGCCACCCGGATCTCGATCTCATCGCCCTCATGCAGCCCAAGCGCTTCGACCACCGAGGCCGGTAGCCGCACCGCCAAGCTGTTGCCCCATTTGGCAACCTGCATTGCCGTTCTCCTGGATACACACCGGGAAATGTATATCCAACCGCCTAGCACAGCCAACAAAAAAGGCGAGGCCCTCTCGGACCCCGCCCTTCTCACGCAATCAACCATCGCCAGATCAGGCAGCGGCCATCTCACGCAGCACGTAATGCAGAATGCCGCCATGCTGGTAGTAGTTCACCTCATCGAGTGTATCGATGCGGCAGAGCAGCGGCACGTGGTCGATCGTGCCGTTGGCGCGGTGAATGGCCAACGACATCGTCTTACGCGGGGCCAGATCATCCAGACCGATGATGTCGAAGGTCTCATCCCCGGTGATGCCCAGCGTGTTGCGGTTGGTGCCTTCCGGGAAGGTCAACGGCAGCACGCCCATGCCAACCAGGTTCGAACGATGGATGCGCTCGAAGCTCTCCACGATCACCGCCTTGACGCCGAGAAGCATCGTGCCCTTCGCCGCCCAGTCACGCGAGGAGCCGGTGCCGTATTCCTTGCCACCGAAGATGATGGTCGGTACGCCCGCTTCCATATACTTCATCGCCGCGGTGTAGATCGGCATGACCTCGCCGGTCGGGATATACTTCGTCACGCCGCCTTCGGTGCCCGGTGCCAGCTCGTTCTTGATGCGGGTGTTGGCAAACGTGCCGCGCATCATCACCTCGTGGTTGCCACGGCGGGCACCGTAGGAGTTGAAGTCCTTCTGCAGAATCTGGCGCTCGCCGAGATAGTCACCAGCCGGCGAGGTCTTCTTGATGTTGCCAGCAGGCGAGATGTGGTCGGTGGTGATCGAGTCACCAAGCTCGGCCAACAGACGCGCTCCCAAAATGTCGGTCTTCACCGACGGGGTCATGGTGATCCCGTTGAAATAGGGCGGGTTGCGCACATAGGTCGAGCTGTCGGACCAGTCATACACATCGGCCGATTCAGCGGTCTTGATCGCCTGCCACTGTGCCGGGCCCTTGAAGACATCGGCATAGCGCTTGAGGAACTGCTCACGACCGAGGGCGGCTGCGATGGTCTCAGCGATTTCCTTGTTGGACGGCCAGATGTCCTTGAGGAAGACCTGCTTGCCGTCCTTCGAGGTGCCGATTGGCTGGGTGGTGATGTCCTCGCGGATATTGCCGAACAGCGAGTAGGCCACGACCAGCGGCGGCGAGGCCAGGTAGTTCGCGCGGATATTGGCGTGCACGCGGCCTTCGAAGTTGCGGTTGCCGGAGATCACGGCGGCGGCGACCAGCTTGTTGTCTTCGATGGCGTCAACCATCGCATCCGTCAGCGGGCCGGAATTGCCGATGCAGGTGGTGCAGCCATAGCCAACGATGTTGAAGCCAATCGCTTCCAGATCCTTCAGCAGGCCCGAACGCGAGAGATATTCTTCAACCACCTGGCTGCCAGGGGCCAACGAGGTCTTGGTCCATGGCTTCGGCTTCAGGCCAAGCGCGTGCGCCTTGCGGGCAACCAGACCGGCGGCGACCATCACCGACGGGTTGGAGGTGTTGGTGCAGGAGGTGATGGCGGCCAGCACGACGTCACCATGGGTGATTTCGTAGTTGGTGCCGGCCACGGCCACCTTGGTCCCGACATGGTCGGCTGCGACGCCGAGCGACTTGGTGAGTTCGGCGTTGAACGAGGTTCCGGCTTCCTTGAGAGTCACGCGGTCCTGCGGACGCTTCGGGCCAGCCATCGAGGGAACGACGCTGGACATGTCGAGTTCGAGAATGTCGGTGAACACCGGGTCCGGCGTGGTGGCATCGCGCCACATGCCCTGCGCCTTGGAATAGGCTTCGACGAGCTTGATGCGATGTTCGTCGCGGCCAGAGAGATGCAGGAAGTCGAGCGTGATCTGATCGACCGGGAAGAAGCCGCAGGTGGCACCGTATTCCGGGGCCATGTTGGCGATGGTCGCACGGTCGGCGAGTGCGAGGTCGTTCAGGCCCGAGCCGAAGAACTCAACGAACTTGCCAACAACGCCGCGCTTGCGGAGCATTTGCGTCACGGTCAGCACGAGGTCGGTGGCGGTCACACCTTCCGGCAGCTTGCCGGTCAGACGGAAGCCGATCACGTCTGGGATCAGCATGGCAATCGGCTGGCCGAGCATGGCGGCTTCAGCCTCGATGCCGCCCACGCCCCAGCCGAGCACGGCCATGCCGTTGACCATCGTGGTGTGGGAGTCGGTGCCATACAGGCTGTCGGGATAGGCGTAGGTGGTGCCGCCGACATCGGCGGTCCAGACGGTCTGCGACAGGTATTCCAGGTTCACCTGATGGCAGATGCCGGTGCCGGGTGGGACGACGCGGAAATTGTCGAACGCGGTCTGGCCCCAACGCAGGAAGGAGTAACGCTCGCCATTGCGCTCGAACTCGACATCCACGTTCTTGGCTTCGGAATCGGCGGTGCCGTAGAAATCGACCATCACCGAGTGGTCGATCACCAGATCGACGGGCACCAGCGGGTTCACTTTCTGCGGGTTGCCACCAAGCTTGGTGATGCCGTCGCGCATGGCGGCGAGATCGACCACGCCCGGCACGCCGGTGAAGTCCTGCATCAGGATTCGGCTGGGCTTGAACGGCACTTCCTTGGTGGACTTGCCTTCCTTCAGCCAATCAACAACGGCCTGGGCGTCGGCCACGACATAGGACTTGCCGTCCTCGAAGCGCAGCACGTTTTCCAGCAGCACTTTCAGCGAAACCGGCAGACGGCTCGCGTCCCCCAACGCTTCCGTCGTGGCAGGGATCGAGAAATAATCGTAGTTTTTACCCTCAACCGTCAAAGTGCGGCGGGTTTTCAGGCTGTCCTGGCCAACGGATTTCATGGGATATCTGCCTCGCGAAAAAGCCTGCGTGGCGCAGGCGATCCGGGGCCGATGTGAAACCGGCGGGTTTCGTCCGCGCAAGCGGGCCGGTGGGGGAAACGGCAGGGCCTTAAACCACAGGCTTTGCGCCTTCGTCCACTGGGTTGGATTGTTTTTGGGAGCCTTTGTGGTGCTTGAAGTGCAAGAAATTGCTGCGGTGCGGGGGGAACGACGAATATTCGGTCCCTTGAGCTTCTCGGCCGCCTCCGGCGAGGCGATGTTGCTGGTCGGCCCCAATGGTTCGGGGAAATCAACGTTGTTGCGGATCCTCGCGGGATTGGGGCGTCTGGCCGAAGGTGTCGTGCGCTGGAACGGCAACGACACGCTGGCCGACCGAGCCGCGCATGCAGCACTTGTCAGTTATGTCGGCCATCTCGACGCGGTGAAGCCTGGGCTGACCGCGCGGGAAAATCTCGGGCCGAACGCCGAGGCGGGGCTGGCAGCGATGGCGCTCTCGCATCTGGCCGATCAGCCCGCGCGGTTCTTCAGCGCGGGACAGAAACGCCGCCTCGCTTTGGCGCGTCTGGCGTGCTCGCAAGCGCCGATCTGGCTGCTCGACGAGCCGACCCTCGGCCTCGATGTCGCCTCGGTCGCCCGTTTCGGTGATTTGCTGGCCAAGCACCGGGCGGCGGGCGGGATTGTGCTGGCGGCGACGCATCTGCCATTGCCTTTGCCGGAAGCGAAGGAGCTGCGGCTGGCATGAACGCCTTCTGGTCGATCATCGGGCGCGATCTGCGCCTGTCCGTGCGTCATGGCGCCGATACGCTGGCGGCGTTGATGTTCTTCGTCATCGCCTCGGCCCTGTTCCCGCTCGCCGTCGGGCCTGCACCGGAGACGCTGGCACGGCTCGCCCCTGGGATTGTCTGGGTCTGCGCGCTGCTGGCCGCCTTGCTGCCGCTGGATCGGCTGTTCGGAGCGGATTTCGAGGATGGCACGCTAGATCAGTTGCTGCTCTCCGGCCTGCCCGCTGCGTTGGTGGCGCTCGCCAAGGCGATCTCGCACTGGTTCTCCACCGGCCTGCCGCTGCTGGTGGTGGCGGTGCCGGTGTCGCTGATGCTCAATCTCGACAATGACGCGCTGCCGGTGCTGATCGCGGGGCTACTGCCCGGGACCGCGTTGCTCTCGCTGTTCGGCACCGCCGGAGCGGCGCTGGTGATCGGGGCGCGGCGTGGTGGCGTGTTGCTGCCGCTGCTGGTGCTGCCATTGACCGCCCCGGTGGTGATCTTCGGCGTGGCGGCGGCGGATGCGGCGTCGCAGGGGATGAGCTTCGAGGCTCCGCTGTTGTTTCTCGCCGCCTTGTTTGCCGGGGCCTTGCCATTGTGCCCGCTGGCGGCGGGGGCGGCGCTCAGGGCAGCGGTGGAGTAGGGTGGGATGCCGCTTGGCACCCCACCACGCAGTCGATGCCGCAACTTGGTGGGATACCCAAGCGGTATGCCACCCTACGAACCTTACGCCCGGAGAATTCGGCACGGATGTCGCCAGGAATTGAATACGCGCTTGGTGCCATGGTCTGCTTCGGCCTGGGCGATCTGATCTACAAGCGCGGCAGCGCGGCAGGTGTGAAGCCGCATCATCTGTTGATGCTGCAATCTTGGGTGTTCATGCCGATCTCGGTGATCTTCGCCTATCTCACCGACACGCTGCATTTCACCTGGGCAACCGCCTGGGGCGGGGCGGCGGGGCTGTGCATGTGGGTGGGATTCTACAATTTCGCCTATAGCCTGAAATTGGGTGCCGTGAGCGTCAACGCGCCGATCTTCCGGTTGAGCTTCATCATCACCGCAACCCTTGCCATCCTGCTGCTCGGCGAGGCGGCGACGCGGGCCAAATTGGCTGGGATCGGGCTGGCCTTGGTGGCGAGCTGGCTGCTGCTCGGCGGACGGGCACAAGGGGTGACGGCGGCGTCGCTGATGCGGGTGGGATTGGCCACGGTCTCGGTCGGTGTCGGCAATCTGCTCTACAAGGTCGGACTGCAACACGGGGCACTCGGCCCGGCGATGGTGGCGTCGCAGGCCTTTGTGTTCGTCCCGCTCGGCCTCGCCTTCACCGCCTCGGTCGATGGCCGCATCCGGCCGCCGGCGATGGTCTGGCGCTATTCGACCCCGGCAGCGCTCATCCTGTTCGCCGCCTTCGGATTGCTGGCGCACAGCCTCAGCATCGGCGAGGCGAGCGTGGTGGTGCCGATCGCGCAGATGGGCTTCGCGGTGACCGCCGTGCTCGGCTTCCTGGTGCTGCACGAGCCGGTGACGCTGCGCAAAGTGACCGGGCTGCTTTGCGCCGTGATCGCCCTGCTCAGCTTCGCCACCGCTTGGTGATCAGGCGGCCACTCTGCGCCGCACACTGCCGGTGATCTCGCGGCGGCAGACCAGGTTGGTCACGCCCACGGTCTGGCGCAGATTGCCCTCCACCAGATGCACCATCTCGGCAGGCATCGCCGCCATCGCGATATCGATTCGCAGGCTGTCACCCTTGCGCGCGCAGTCGAAACTGTCGGGTGTGAGGTCACGTCGCGCGAAAGGCTGGATCAGCCTCGGCAGCAGGCCGGGATCGACATCGGCGGTGACGGTGAAACGTACGGATGCGAACTGCCCGACCAGGGTCCAGGGCGTGAAAGCAGACAACATATCAGAAAAACTCCGAACGGCAGATGAAAACACGCAATTAGCCCCGGCTGCTCATGCAACCGGGAGGGTAATTCGCATCATCATTCGTTCGAGCAACATCGCGTCACGATATGCGAAGACGCTGGTCGAGTCTACGGAATGATCCCCTGCGGCAAATTCATGGGAGGCAAGCGTGCCACCGGGAACTGCGCGACGGTCACTGCACGGTCACGCACCGATAGCGGCAGTTCCACCACGCTGCGCCCATCCTGGCCGGTCCGCTGCAGCATCCGCAGAATCAGCGTCGCCGTCTGCGCATTCTGCGGCGTGATCCGACCGGCGGCCGCCAGTTCGGCCAGCATCTCATCCGCCCCGGTGATCACCACCTTGCCCTCGCCTGCGGGCTGCCCCGCCGCGTCCGCATGCATCGTCGCGTTTCCGTTTACCGCGAGTTTTCCCCAGGTGATGGCGAAATCACGCAATGTCACGATGCCGTCTTGCAGGCCGATATCCAGCCCGGCATGGGCGATCAATCCCTGCAATCCGAAACGTTGGGCCAGAACGGAAATGTCGAGCCCGTCCAGCGTTGCGACCAGACTGCCCTGGGTCGGATGCGCCCCACGGTTCTGGTGCAGTTCCGCGACGAGATGACCCAAGGCCAGCGGGGCCGGCTGCACGCTCCAGACCATGTTCTCGGTGGCAAGATTGGCGAAACCACCATCGAGTGCCGTGCGCAGGACCAGATCGCCCTCGCTCAATGCTGAGTCCGGCAACAGGCCGACACGCAAATGCTGCGCCCCCTGCGGACGAATTGTCAGGCGCAGCGGCAGGGTGAACGGCAGATCAAGCAGCAGGGATTGCGCGCCAAAGCCGATGCCGCCCGCCAGAATCCGGCCGTCATCGCGTGACATCTCCAACCCGTCGACCCGCAGTCGCGCGGCAGTCGGCCAGCCCTCGGCGTGGGCCTCCCCCGATGTCACATGCCAACCATCCACCGCCGCCTGAGCGAGCGTGTTGCGCCAGGAGGCGCGCATTTGCATCTCGGCGGCGTACCACAGCGCGGTGTCGAGCAGCGCCAGAGCCACCAACCCAATCACGATCCGGACCAATCGACCGCTCATTACATATCCTGACACTTGCAGATCTCACTTGAACCACCGACGTCAACCCATTGAAGTCGCATTGCACAACCCTGTGGCGGCGAAGAATCCCCAGGCTTCGAGTCAGCAATCCCGGAGCGCAAAAAACGAACAAAAATACTGTGAATTCAATGCGTTTGACAAAGTTTTCCTACGGAGTCCCGTGGAGATAGGCATTTCAATGCACAGAGTTATCCACAGGGTTTTCCGCCGCCCGGAATGCCTCGGCTGACTCCTCATAGATCCGCTGAATCTCTTGCATCAGCGTTTCGCGACTGAGCCCCGTCGGCAATGGCGGGTGGATGCGGACATGGATGATGCCAGGCCGTTTGCCAAACATCCCCTTGCCCCAGCACACCCCGGAATCGGTGGTCACCGGGATCACCGGCAACTTGCTGACCACCGCCAACGCCGCGAAGCCGACCTTGACCTCCACCTTCGCACCGGGGATGGCGCGGGTGCCCTCGGGAAAGATCAGAACCTGCGCCCCGTTTGCCCAAGCGGCCTTGGCGTCTCGAAACAGGCCGCGCATCGTCGCCGCCCCGGCACCACGTTCGACCGGGATCTGCTGGGAGCGGCGGGCGAGCCAGCCAAACACCGGAATGCGCAGCAATTCGGCCTTCATCACGTAGCGGCAATCCGGCACCAGGCGGAACCACAACATGGTGTCGAACGCGCTCTGATGCTGGGAAGCGATCAGCATCGGCCCTGATTGCGGCAGATTTTCCAGGCCGTCGATTTTCACGCGCATGCCACAGATCCACATCCCAGCAATCACCGCACCACCCCAGAGCCTGCCAAAGGTGATCAACCGCGGCTGCGGCAGCAGGCCCGCCGGGAGGCCGCACAGCGCCAAAAACACCGTCACTGCCAGGAACCACAGCGAGAACAGAAAAGAGCGGATTTTGCTCATCCGGCACGCTCCGCCCAGCCGAGCCCCAATGTCTGCGCCACATCTTCAGCCCGCAGGGCGACGGCAACGAATTTGCCGTATTCGCCGATCAATGCGCGCCAACCGACCTGCGGATGCACCGGAAACGGCAGCAAACTGGTCTGCGGCATTTGCCTGCGCAGTTCGGCGAGAGCGCGCGGCATGTGATAATCGGCCGTCACCACGATCAGCGACGACACCCCATTCTGCATCACGAAATCCGTCGTCTCCAGCGCGTTGCCATGCGTGGTGTCGGCGTTGCGCCCCAGCGTGACGCGGCCAGCGAGCGACGCGGTGGCCGAAGCGTCCAGCCCTGCGGTGGTGGCCAGATCGTGCAGCGTCACGGCGCGACCGACGCCTGAGACCAGCAACAGTTTCGCGCGGCCCTGTAACAGCAGACGCAGCCCTGCGGCGACGCGCTCCTTGCCGCCGGTCAGCACGACAATCGCGTCTGCCGACGGGGCCTCGGGCGCAGGGCGGGTGGTCTGCACGACGAACCAAGCAAGCCCCGCCAGCCAGAGCACCGGCAGAGCCATCAGCGCCAGCAGCAGGCGACGGATCAACCCGCCGGATTTCATGGCAGGCTGCGCAGCCAGCGCCCCACGGTGAGCCGAGCGGTCAGATAGCCGATCAGCGCACAAGCAAGCGGCAGCACCGGCACTGCGAGCAGTATCGGGGGCACGTCCTCGATCCGCGTCGGCAGCGCGAACGGGGCACCTTCCAGGAACGGGGCCGACAGAACCGCGAGACCTGCCAGCACCGGGGCGGCGCACAGCGTGCCCAACAATCCGCCGAACCCGGCGGAACTGGCGATCCGTCCGGCGAAGCGTCCGGCGATGTAGGTGTCCGGCGCGCCGAGCCCGTGCACGATCTCAATCGCCTCGCGGCGAGCCGCCAGACCCGCGCGGGTGGCAGCGATCACCACCGCAATCGCCACCAGACCGACCAGACCGAGCACCGCAAACGCGCAGGCCTCCAGGCTGGTCGCCAAGGTGAGCAGGCGTCCGATCCAGGCATTGTGCCCCTCGGTGGTGGTGCCGGGCGCGATGGCGGCGACCTGTTGGCCGATCACCACGAGATCGACATCGTCGCGCTCCAGCCGCAGCGCGATCACGCCGGGCAGTCGCAGTGAGCGCGGATCGGTGGCGTTGCCGAGCCAGGGGCCAAGCAGGCGTCCGAGTTCGTCCGGGGAGAGCTGATGCACCTGCGCCAGATCCTGATTGGGTCGCAGCACGCGCAGCACGCCGTCGATCCGGGTGACTTCCGGCCCGTTGTCGCGACGCGGCAGCGGCTGGTCCGGATTGGGCACCAGCACGGTGGCCGAGCGAGCGGCCCCCGCCTGCCAATGCCGCGAGACGGCCTGCGCCTCCAACGCCCCGCCAATCGATAGGGCAGCGAGGAACGCCATGGCGGCCACCAGCAATGGCAGCATCTCCTGGCCGAGCAGACGGCGCAGGCCGAGATCGTCGCGACTAGCCATTTTGCACCAGCCTGCCATCCTCAAGCCGCAGCGAGGGATTGGGGAAACGCTCGACCAGCGAGTCGTTGTGGGTGGCGACAACCACCGTGGTGCCGAGCCGGTTGAGTTCGCCGAGCAGACGCATCTGTCGCAGCGCCTGGGTGTCGTCCAGATTGCCGGTCGGCTCGTCGGCGAGCAGCAGGCGCGGGCGACCGACGACGGCGCGGGCAATCGCGATGCGCTGTTGCTCGCCGCCGGAGAGTTCGGGCGGGAAGTGGCTCGCCTTCTTGGTGAGCTCCACCCAGCGCAGCATCTCGCCGACATCCTCGGCGATCAGCTTTTCCGGTGCCTTGGCCAGACGCAGCGGCAAGGCGATGTTGTCGAAGGCGTTGAGATGCTGCAGCAGCCGGAAATCCTGAAACACCATGCCGATGCGGCGACGCAAAGCGGGCAGGTCGTGGCGGCTGAGGACGTTGATGTCGTTGTCGAGCACGACCAATTGCCCGCCGCTGGGGCGCAGTTCGAGATGCAGCAGCCGCATCAGGCTCGACTTCCCCGCGCCGGACGGCCCTTGCAGCCAGCGGAACCCGCCGGCAGGCAGGCTGAAGCTGATATCTTCCAGCACCAACGGCCCAGGCCTGCTGGCGGTGCCGTAATGCAATCCTACGCTTTCAAGCCTGATCATGCCCTATCCCAACGCTTCGTTCATGTTTTGCCACCAATCTGGGCCGCGCCGAAAGGTGCAAGACAGCAGCGAGGGCGATGCATGGTGGTGACATGTCCGAATTGTGCGACCGGATACGACGTTCCGGACCGTCTGCTTGGCCCAAATGGGCGCAAACTGCGCTGTGCACGCTGCGCGATGGCATTCACCGCCGGTGCCGTCGGACCCAAAGCCCCGGAATTGCCAAGGCCGGTCGTGTCACACATGCCGGAGCCGGTGGCGGTCTCCAGCATTTTGCGCGCGCCGCTGCCGGAGGAAAAACCACCTTCGTCAAAGCCGCGCTCCGGATTCCGGTTTCGGGCGGCGATGCAGATGGCGGCCGCCTTGGTGGCCTGGATCGGCAGTCTAGCGCTGGCCGGGGGCGTCGGATGGGGTGTGATCGCTGAGCGGACGACGGTTATGCAGGCTTGGCCGCCGAGTGTGCGGCTTTATCATGCGCTGGATCTGGATCAGGAAACCGCGCCCCGGTCCGGACCTACCAGCGCCGCTTCGGCCGAAGCCAGGACAGCAGCGCCGGCAACACCAACCAAGTCGACGTCAGAGTCGCACCCAGGCTGAGCAGCAACAGGCGTCCCATGCTCGCCGTGCCGGGATGCGCACTCAGCGCGAGCGAGCCGAACGCCGTCGCGGTGGTCAGTGCCGAGAACAGCACGGCGCGGGCAGTGGCGGTGCCGAGGAAGCGGCGCGCCCCTTTGCGCCAGTTCATCACGAAATAGATGTTGAAACTCACGCCCACGCCCAGCAGCAGCGGGAGTGCGATGATGTTGGCGAAATTCAACGGCAACGGCAGCAGCACCGCCGCGACCAGCGTGATCGATGCCGACAGCATCAGCGGGGTCAGCACCAGCAGCACGTCGAGCGGCTTGCGCAACACCACCAGAAGCAACAGGCTGATCGCGATCAACGCGCTGACCGCCGCCGATTTGAACGCGCCGACGATGGTGCTCGCGGTCTCCACAATGATCACCGCCGAGCCTGCCGCATCGGGGGCCACGCTGCGGACTTGGGCCACGAATTCATGCAGCCCCTTGCTGTCCCGCGCGCCCGCCCGGCTGAGCACCTGCACGCGCACCCGACCGTCCGGCAGACGCCAATCGGCCGCAAAATCGGCCGGAATATCCATCCCGCTGACAACATGCGCTTCCAGCGCGTTGCGCAGTCGGTCGAGTTGCAGCGGCAGAAAACGGGTCAGCGACCAGTTCACCGCCATCACCGTCGCGTCCGAAGCCTGCGCCATCCCGCGCAGATCTTCCATCAGCGGGCGGACCATCGCCGCCTGCTCCGGCTGCGGTGCCGAATGCACCCCGGCCTCAAGCTGCGCGAGGGCCGAGGCG
The DNA here is from genome assembly GCA_903891315.1 of uncultured Rhodospirillales bacterium. Classification (GTDB taxonomy): domain Bacteria; phylum Pseudomonadota; class Alphaproteobacteria; order Acetobacterales; family Acetobacteraceae; genus CAIQQQ01. Next base: position 31,826 of record CAITEF010000205.1, read on the forward strand.
GCGGCGACCCGGATGTCCTGCGGCGTGACGGCGGGCGGTGGCCCGTGCGGTGTGATGCTCGGCGCGAGGACGGCGGCGGCGTCCTTGAGCAGCGCCAATTTCTCGGGTTGCGCCTCCGGCACGAAGCTCGACAGGCTGAGCACATCGGCAACCAGCGGCAATTTGCGCAGCTTGACGGCAAGCGCGTCGGCGTCCTGCATGTTGGCGGTGATGATGTCGATCGAATACGGGTTGGTCAGCGGATCATCCATCATCGCCGACAACGCCAGCATCGCTTCGGTGTTCGGGTCTTTGGTGTGCAGCGGGTCGGAATCGAACTCCAAACGCGGCGACAGGGCGAGTCCGAGTACGAACACGCAGCCTGCAATCGACAGCACAGCCTTACGTCGCGCGAGCAGCCAACGCTCCAGCGCGCCCGCCCAGGCAAAGCCGATCTCGCCGGTTTCCGGTTTGGGTTGGCTGAGAGCGAGCGCTGCGGGCAGGAAGACGATGCTGCAAATGAAGGCGATGATCATCCCCGCACCCGCGATCAGCCCAAGTTCCGCGACACCGCTGAAATCGGTCGGCACGAAGGCGAAAAACCCAGCCGACGCCGCCAGCGCCGCCACCAGTATCTGCGGACCAGCCACCCGTGCGGCCGCTTCGAGCGCTGGTGCTGCTTCCCCGGTGGACAGGCGCATCTCACGGGTGCGCACGCAGAACTGAATGCCAAAATCCACCGCGATGCCGACAAACAGCACCGCAAACGCCACCGAAACCAGATTGAGGCGTCCGACCGCGAGCGCGGCAAAGCCCGTGGTCATCAGCAGCCCGACGATCAGGGTGAACAGGATCGGCACAATCAATCGCCAGGATTTCACCGCCAGCACCAGCCAGACCAGCACCAAGGCCAGCGAGCCAACCGTGCCCCAGGCGGCACCTTGGGCGACGGTGGAGAATTCCTCGTCCGACAGCGCCACATCACCGGTCAGTCGCACATGCGCCAGACCGGCGCGGACGAATTCCAGTTCGGCGATCCGCGCGCGCAACACGTCCGTCGCGTCACCACCGGGCTCCAAAGCTTCATAGTCGAGCTTCGGATGCACCAGCACGAAGCGATACTGCCCGGCCTGGCTGGCCAGCGACCCGGCCAGCAGCGTCTCCCACGACAGCGGAACGGGCTTGCCCGCAAGCGCGCCGGACAATGCCCGGTGAAACGCGTCCAGCGAGGGCGCGTAGCCGGTCAGGTCGGCTTGACCCTTTTCCAGCCCGAGCCCGATCAGCGACAAGGCGGCGAACAGGCCGCGCGCGGACGGGTCGGCGGTGAGCTGCCCGAGGAAAGGCTGGGCGTCGATGGTCGCTTCAAGGATGTCGGTCAGTTGCTTGGATTCAAGGAACATCAGCCCATTCTGTTCCAGATAGGGCGAAGCGTCCGGGCGGCGGACATCCTTGAAATGCGCGTGGTCCTTCGCCACGACTGCCGCGAGATCGGCTGCGGTCTGGTCGGCGATCTCCGGCGTGGTGGCGTCCACCAGGGCGACGATGAGATCCTTGAATTGCGGGAAATCCCGGCTGAAGGCGATGTCTTTCTGCCGCCAGGGCAGGGTGTCGGAGAAGAGTTGATCGGTGTCTGTGGAAACACCCAGCCGCTCATAGGCGGCAAACACGCAGAGCGCGCCGATCAGGATGCCCATGATCACCACCGGCAGCGCCCGACGGGCAGCAGCAGCGGCGATCGGTTCGATAAGGCGCGGCAACATCATCGGGAGAAGCGATCCATTTGCGCCCAGGGGATAGTCGCATTGCGCGCCGAGGTCCACCGCTGTTGAGACACGACAGGGGCACTTGCGAGATCCGCATTCACAGGCATATTCGGCGCAATCTTTTGGAGGAAAGCCACATGTCCACCACCACCGCCATCCCGGTTCGCACCCGCGCCCCGTTCCGCGCCGACCATGTCGGCTCCCTCCTCCGCCCGCACCGCCTGCGTGAGGCCCGTGCCCAGCGCGTGCTCGGTGAGATTCCCGCCGATGCGCTGCGCGAGATCGAGAATGCCTGCATCATCGAGACGATCAAGAAGCAGGAAAGCATCGGCCTGCGCGCCGCCTCAGACGGCGAATACCGCAGGGCCTATTGGCATTACGATTTCATCAGCAAGCTCGACGGCGTCGAACTCGTCACCCCCAAGCAGGACGTGCATTTCTCCGGCGGCACGCTGCTGCCCAAGAGCCTCGAAGTGCACGGCAAGGTCGGCTACTCGCACCCGATCATGGTGGACGACTACAAATTCGTCGCCAGCCATGTGACGACCGCCGTCGCCAAGCAGACCATCCCGTCACCCTCGGTGCTGCATTTCCGTGGTGGCCGTCAGGCGATCGACCGCGCGATCTATCCGGAGCTGGACGGGTTCTTCACCGATCTGGGCAATGCCTATCAGGGCGCTGTGACAGCATTCGCCGACGCCGGGTGCAAGTATCTGCAGCTCGACGAGGTCAACATCGCCTATTTGTGCGACCCGGCGCAGATCGAGGGGCTGAAGGCACGCGGCGAGCATGTCGAAGGGCTGCTCGGCGAATATGGCCGGATGATCAACACCGCCATCGATGGTCGCCCGAGCGACATGGTGGTCACGATGCATCTCTGCCGCGGCAACTTCAAATCCACCTGGTTCGCCGCCGGTGGCTATGAGCCGGTCGCCGACGTGCTGTTCAACGAGATCAATGTCGACGCGTATTTCATGGAATACGACACCGAACGCGCCGGTGGCTTCGAGCCGCTGCGCCTGCTGCCGAAGGGCCCGAAGATGGTGGTGCTCGGCATCATGACCTCCAAGACCGGTGAGCTGGAGAGCGAGGATTTCCTCAAGCGCCGCATCGAAGAAGCCGCCAAATACGCCCCGCTCGAACAGCTTGCGATCAGCCCGCAATGCGGCTTTGCTTCCACCGAGGAAGGCAATCTGCTCAGCGAGGACCAACAGTGGAAGAAGCTGGAGCGTCTGGTGAAGGTGGCGCAGGACGTGTGGGGTTCAGTTTAGGACAAAATGACTCTAGTGTCGTGAACCGTCATTGCAAGCGCAGCGCAGCAATCCACCGCGATGCAGCCAGTGGCGCGATGGATTTCTGCGCTGCGCTTGCAATGACAAGGTGAGATTGGTTCATCCCAGTCTCTCTCTGTGTTAAATCACAACAACAAACGGGAGTGTCGAGCATGCTGCGTTCTCTGCGAAACCTGAGCCTTGCTGCCGTGTTGTTCGCCACCCCCGCTTTGGCTGGCGATGCGGTCCAGGATTGGGGTCTGGCCAAGGCCCCGCCGGTGCCGGAACTGAAGACGCTCAAGCTCGATCCGAAGACCACCGCATTGCTGGTGCTGGATTTCGTCAAGCAGACCTGCAACCAGGAGCGCCGCCCGCGGTGTCTCGACACGCTCAAACCGTCCGGTGTTCTGCTGGAGAAGGCGCGCGCGGCGCATGCGACGGTGATCTATTCGGTCACCGCGACGAGCGCCATGACCGACGTGCTGCCGCCGATGACCGCGCATGAGGGCGAGCCGCATGTGCAGGCCCCGCCCGACAAATTCCTCAACACCGATCTGGATGCGATGTTGAAGGCAAAGGGGATCAAGACGGTGATTGTCATCGGCACCGCCATCCACGGCGCCATTCTCGGCACCGCCTCGCAGGCGGCGTATCGCGGCTACCAGGTGGTGGTTCCAGTGGACGGTGTTTCGGGGGATGATCCGTATACCGAGCAGGCGGTGCTGCGCATCATGCAGACCGGCCCGACCTTGTCGGCGCAGGTGGTGCTGAGCCGTGGGGAGTTGATCGGGTTTTGATGGTCGGTAGGGTGCGTTCGCGAAGCAAACGCACCAAGGATTTGGCGTGAACGGAGCGATTCCTTCGGGATCGCACCCTACGCGTTGGACGACTTCACGCTGAAATTCGCCACCATCGCCGCCCGTCCGCCGCGGCCGAGCAAAGTCACCCCATCGCCCGCCCGCACCACCATTCCAGGCTCTGGCCGCTCGACACGGCGGCTGCCGGAGGGTTCGATGGCGACGACGAAGAAGGTGCGCTTGGCCATGTCCTCAATCTCCTGGATCGTGCGGCCAACATAAAGGCTGCCCTCAGCGGCGAGCACCACTTCGAGTTCCAGCCCAAGCGCGTGCAGATCCAACTCCATCCGCCGCCGCCGCTCTGGCGATTGCACGATCTCCGACAGCGCCGGAAACAGGATCAACGAGGCGACGTGTTCCGCGCCGATATGGGTGGGCATCACCACCGAATTGGCCCCGGCTTGCAGCAATCGCTTCTCGGTGGATGGTGTCTCACTGCGGGCGATGATCACCAGTTTCTCGCTCAGGCCGCGTGCTGTCAGTGTGATGAACAGATTCACCGCATCCGACGGCACCACGGTGGCCAAAGCGCGCGCATGATGCACTCCGGCCTGGATCAGCGCCGCCTCGTCCGTGGCGTCGGCGTGAATACAGAGAAAGCCCATTTCTCGAACCTCGACGACCCTCTCGGCATCGGTCTCGACAACGACGAGGCCGGTTTTCGCCGCTTGCAGTTCACGCGCGAGCATCACGCCGATGCGGCCGAAGCCGCAGATGATGACGTGGTCGCGTAGCTGTTCGATCTGGCGTGTCATCCGCTTCAATCCGAATACGAGTTGCACTTGGGATAGCGTGAGCGTCTGCACCAACGCGCCGGTCAGAAAGATCATCCCGGTGCAGCCGGTGACGATCAACACCTCGGTGATCAGGCGCAGCACAGGGGTGGTGATCGGGCGAACCTCGCCGTAGCCCACGGTGAAGACAGTGACGATGACCATGTAGACCGCATCGCCAAGCGACCAGCCATTGGCCATGTAGCCGATCACCGCGAGCGTGCTGACGATGGTCACGAACGCTACACCGGCGAGCAGAAACCGCATCGGAGACTGCGCCAACGCCGCAAACCACCGCATCAGAGCCCTCCTGTTCGCTCAATTCGTAGGGCGGACCAGCGCAGCGCAGTCCGCCCTACGCGATCAATGCGCCTCGGCCCAACTCCGCCCAATCCCGGTCTCGACCACCAGCGGCACCGACAGCGACGCCGCGTTCTGCATCACGCCTTGCACCAACTGCGCCACCGCCTCGGCCTCGGGCTGCGGGGCTTCGAACAGCAATTCGTCGTGCACCTGAAGCAACATCCGCGCCTTGAGGCCGGACTCCGCGATCACCGCAGGCAGACGCACCATCGCGCGCTTGATGATATCCGCCGCTCCGCCCTGCAACGGCGCGTTGATCGCCTGACGCTCGCCGTAAGCGCGTCTTGCGGGCAGTTTGTCGGCGATGCCCGCGATCCAGCATTTGCGGCCGAAGGCGGTGAGCACGTAGCCGAACGCCTTCGCCTCCGCCACGCGGGCGTTCATATAGGCGCGGATTTCGGGGTAACGCTGGAAATAGGCGTCGATATAGACCTTCGCCTCACCGGGCGAGATGCCGAGTTGGCGGGCGAGGCCGAAGGCGGAAATGCCGTAGATGATGCCGAAATTGATCGCCTTGGCGCGGCGACGCGTGGCGGAATCCATCCCCTCCATCGGCACGCCGAACACTTCTGACGCAGTACGGGCGTGGATGTCCTCGCCGTTCGCAAAACTCTGCTTCAACGCGGGGATGTCGGCGGCGTGGGCCAGCAGGCGCAGTTCGATCTGTGAATAATCGGCGCTGATCAGCACATGGCCGGGTTCGGCGATGAAGGTGCGGCGAATGCGGCTGCCTTCCTCGGTGCGGATCGGGATGTTCTGCAGATTGGGGTCGGTCGAGGACAAGCGCCCCGTCGCTGCAATCGCCTGGGCGTAGCTGGTGTGGACGCGTTGATCGTCCGGGTCGATCTGCTCGACCAACGCGTCGGCATAGGTGGATTTCAGCTTGGCGAGCTGCCGCCATTCCAAAATCTTGGCGGGCAGTTCGATGCCCTGATCGGCGAGATCCTGCAGCACCGAGGCATCGGTGCCCCAGGCGCCGGTCTTCATCCGCTTGCCGCCCTTGATCGCCATCTTGTCGAACAGGATTTCGCCAAGCTGCTTGGGCGAGCCGAGATTGAATTCCTCGCCCGCAATCGCGTGCGCCTCTTTCTCCATCACCGCCATGCGCTGGGCAAAGTCGAGCGACATCGCCTGCAGATCGGCGCGATCCACCTTGATGCCTTCTGCCTCCATCTTGAGCAGAACCGGAACCAGGCGGCGTTCGATTTGCTCATACAACGCCAATGCCTGCTGCTCGCGCAAGCGCGGCTTGAGAAGTTGCCACAGCCGCAGCGTGATGTCGGTGTCCTCGGCGGCATAGTTGGTGGCGAGTTCCAACGGCACTTGCGCGAACGGAATGCGGTTCTTGCCAGTGCCGGTGACGCTGTCATAGGCAATCGGCGTGTGGCCAAGATGCAGGTTGGACAGCTCGTCCATGCCGTGGCCATGCGCGCCCGCATCGAGCGAATACGAGATCAGCATCGTGTCATCGAGCGGGCCGATATCGTTGATCCCGGCGCGGGCGAAGACCGCGAGATCGTATTTGGCGTTCTGGAAAATCTTGAGCACAGCACGGTCGCGCAGGATCGGGGCGAGGGCGGCGAGCGCGTCCTCCACCGGAATCTGTGCCGTCTCGGTCTGATGGCGCAGCGGCACATAGCAGGAGGCTCCGGCGGCGATTGCCAGCGAGAAGCCGGTGAGATTGGCGTGGCGTGCGTCAAGACTGTCGGTCTCGGTGTCGACGGCGACGAGGCCTTGGGCGATTGCTTTCGCGATCCAGTCGTTGAGTGCCGCGAGATCGGTGATCGTCGGATAGGGCCCGAACCCGTCGGCGGGCGTGCTGACCGGCGCAGGCAGGTCGCCGAAATCGAAGCCGCCTTGCGGGGAATAGGGGGTGGGTTTTTTCAGTGCGGCTTCCACCGGCTCAGGCGCCGGGGCGGCACCCTCCAGACCGAGGCGTTGCAGGGTGGAGCGGAAGCCCTGCTGCAACAGGAAGGCGGCCAAGGTCTCGCGATCCGGCTCGGCGACACCGAGTTGATCGATCGGCGTCGGCAGAGGCACGTCCGCGCGGAGTTCGACGAGCTGGCGCGAGATGCGGGCCTTGTCCGCATGCTCGATCAGATTGTCGCGCATTTTCGACGGCTTCATGCCGGGTGCTGCGGCGAGGATCGCGTCGAGATCGCCGAACTCCAGCACCAGCTTCGCCGCCGTTTTCGGGCCGATGCCGGGCACGCCGGGCACGTTGTCCACGCTGTCGCCCATCAGAGACTGCGCTTCCACCATCTTCTCCGGTGGGACACCGAATTTCTCCATCACCTCGGCGAGGCGGATGGGTTTCATCTTCAGCGGATCCTGCATCTCCACGCCGGGGCGGATGAGCTGCATCAAATCCTTGTCCGACGAGATGATCGTCGCCGACCCACCCTGCGCCACGGCGGCGGCGGCGTAGGAGGCGATGAGGTCATCGGCCTCCCAATCCTCCAACTCGATGGCGGGCACCCCGAAGGCGCGGGTGGCCTCGCGGACGAGGGCGAATTGCGGGCGCAGCTCCTCCGGCGGTTCCGGCCGCTGCGCTTTGTATTGCTCGTAGAGCCGGTTGCGGAAGGTGGTGCGCCCGGCGTCGAAGATCACCGCGAGGTGCGTTCCGGTGTGCTCCTTGATCAGCCGGGTCAGCATGTTGGTGAAGCCGAAGACCGCGTTCACCGGCGTGCCGTCTGGCCGCGTCATCATCGGCAGCGCGTGGAAGGCGCGGAAGATGAACCCCGAGCCATCCACCAGAACAAGGTTGAACTTGCCTTCGCTCAATGAGTGTCGCCGCCACCGGCCCCTTCGCGCAGCACATAATGGCGCGAGCAATACGGGCAGGTGACGTCGTGATCCTCGATCTTGAGGAAGACGCGCGGATGGCCGAGCGGGCCGTCGCCACCGTCGCAGGCGGCGATGCGGTCATCGACCATGATGGTCTCAAGCGTCTCGGTGCTGGCCATATTAACGGCTCCTATCTGGGCGGGCGTTGCGCTGCATGATAGCGATGGGGACGATGCGTTCAACCTCACCAATGTCGCGTCGTGCGGTGATGCTGGGTCTTTCTGCCCTGGCAGGCTGCGTGGCGCAATCTGCCCCGCCTGGACCTGCGATCATGCCGCCCACCCAACTTGCCGACGCCTTCGAAATGCCGGACGGCGCGATCCTGCCCTATCGCGCCTGGATGCCCGAGGGCGAGGTCCGCGCGGTGATCCTGGCGCTGCATGGCTTCAATGACAGCAAGGATCAGTGGGAGCTTCCCGCCCCCGAATGGGCCAAGGCCGGTATCGCCGTCTTCGCCCCGGATCAGCGCGGATTTGGTGCCGCTCCTGGGCGCGGGTTGTGGGCCGGCGGTGCGGCGATGGCCGCCGATGCGACTGATGTCGCGGTCCTGTTGCGCAACCGATATCCCGGCCTGCGGTTGGTCATGCTCGGTGAGAGCATGGGCGGTGCGGTGGCGATGCTGGCAGCGACCGAGTTCCACGCTGATGTCGATGCCTATGTACTGTCCTCGCCTGCGGTGTGGGGGCGGGCCCGGATGAAATGGGCGATGCAGGCCGGGCTGTGGCTGGCGGCCACGCTGGTGCCGGGTCTTGCGGTCGGGCGCGGCCCGGTGCGGATCCGGGCGAGCGACAACAACGCGGCGTTGATCCACCTCGCGCGCGATCCGTTGACGATCCGGTCGACGCGGTTCGACACGCTGCGCGGCCTCGTCGATCTGATGGACGCAGCCCTCGCCGCCGCCCCGGCTTGGAACGCGCCGGGATTGTTCCTCTACGGCGCGCATGACGAACTGGTTCCGCCTGCCGCCACGCGCAGGCTTTGGCAGACGCTGCCTGCGGGCACGCCGCGCGCATTTTATCGGGATGGCTGGCATCTTCTGACGCGCGATGTGCACCGCGACGTGGTGATCGGCGACATCGCGGCCTATGCGTTGTCGGGTTCGCTGCCGGAACCCCGAATGCTGGCGGCTCATGCGTGGCTCGCGACCAAGGGGTGACATCGGGCACAAGACGCGCTATCAAGCGCGTTGTTGGACCCGTAGCTCAGCTGGATAGAGCGCTGCCCTCCGAAGGCAGAGGCCGTACGTTCGAATCGTATCGGGTCCGCCAACTCCCATCGAAAATCCGGCGCTAAATCCCACCACCCTCGATAAAAATATCATTCATCGCCAGCCGCAACTCCACCGCGTGATCGTCCAACGCCGCTGCATTGCGCATCCGTGGCCGCGGCAGGGTCACGCGCACATCGCGGATAATCCGCGCAGGAGTCCCACCCAGCATGATCACCCGGTCAGCCAGATAGACCGCCTCGTTGAGATCATGGGTGACAAAGATGATCGTCGCCCCGGTCTCCTGCCATATGCGCAGCAACTCATCCTGCAGCAGATCCCGCGTAATCGCGTCCAACGCGCCGAATGGCTCGTCGACCAGCAACAGATCGGGCTCGACCGCCAGCGCGCGGGCAATCCCCACACGCTGGCGTTGGCCGCCGGAGAGTTGGTGGGGCCATTTGGCGTTGTGTTCGGCGAGGCCCACCAGTCGAAGCGCCGCCTCGGCACGGATGCGGCGGTCGGTGGTGGAGAGGCCCAGACCCTCCAGCCCGTATTCGACATTGCCGAGCACGCGCCGCCAGGGCAGCAATCTTGGGTCCTGAAACACCAACGCCATCGGGCGACGGCCTGGGGTGATGCTGGAGAGCAGGCGCACCGTGCCCTCCATCGGGGCGACGAGGCCCGCGATCACCCGCAGCAACGTGGATTTGCCCACGCCAGAGGGGCCGACGACGGCGATGAAGCGGCCACGCGGGATTTCTAGCGAGAGGCCCTGCAGCACCGGATCGCCACCAAAGCCGAAGCCGATATTGTCCAGCGCCAGGATCGCGGGGGTCACGGTGTCCATGCCAGCACCCTCCGGCTCACCAGCTGAAAGGCGGCGTCGCTCAGCGCGTAGAGCAGGGCGATGGTGAGCATGTAGACGATCAGCACGTCGGTCGCGAGCAGGCCCGCGGCGTCGCTCATCCGCTGGCCCAAGCCCTCGACGCCGAACAATTCGGCGGCGACGACGGCCATCCAGCCCTGGCCGAGGCCGGAGCGCAGGCCGGCGAGCATGCCGGGGGCGGCGCCGGGAAGGATGATCTTTAACAGGCGCGGCAGCAGCCCGCCTTGGCCGAAGGCGTCGGCGAGTTCGATCAGGCCGGGATCGATGGCGCGGACGGCAGCGTAGGTGGCGAAATTGTTCACCCAGAAGACGCCGATGGCAATGATGAACGCGGCCGCACCCTCGGTGGCACCGAACCAGATCAACGCGAACGGAATCCAGGCCAAAGGCGGTATCGGGCGGAGCAAGCGGGCGATGCCGGAGGTTGCCGCGTCAAACCGGGGCGACAGCGCACTCGCCGCCCCGAACACCACGCCGCCGAGACTGCCGAGCACGAGGCCCAGCGTGTAATGGCCGAGACTCGCTTGCACCGAGGCCAGCCAGAAGCCGTTGCGCAACTCGGAGAGCAACGCGTTCGGCACCGCCGAGGGTGGCGGGACCAGCGTGCGCGGCAGGAACCCGGCCTGCACGGCGGCTTCCCAGGCGGCGAGGAAGAGGATCAATCCGCCCAGCGTCCAGAGATTGGGGCGGGATGGCCCGGTTTTGCTCATTTTGCGCCAGCGGGCAGGCCGTCATAGACCGACATGTCGAACAGTTCGGCGTTCGGTACTGTGCGGGCAAGGGCACCGATTTTCATCTGGAACGCGCCGAGCTTTTCCGTGGCGTCCGCAATGGCGTGCGGGTTGGCCTCGACGCCGATGGTGGGCGAGCGATAGGCGTGTTCCAGCGTTTCGGTGGAGATCAACCCTTCGCCGAGAACCTTCTGGGTGTCGATGGCGGCGCGGGCGGGGTCGGCCTTGATCAGCTTGGTGGCGCGGACATGCAGACGCACCAACGTCTCAACCGCCGCGCGATTGGCCTTGAGTACGGTCTCGCGGACGGCGAGTGTGGCACCGGGCTGGTTGGGGAACATCTGGTTGCCGGTGGCCAACACGCGGGCGGAGGGCACGCGTTCCTGCACCACGGTGATGATCGGCTCTAGCGCCGAGGCGGCATCGGCTGAGCCTGCCAACAGCGCCTGCTGCACGCGGTCTTCACCCATGCCCAGCACCTGCACATCGGCGGGCGCGATATGCGCCACCTCGTCGAGCCAATAGCGCAGCACGGTGTCGGGCACCGAGCCCTTGGGCAGGGTGGCGACGCGCACTGGGCGGCCGGTGGCCTTGTGGAAGGCGGCGAAGGCTTGGGCGGGCGTGCCAGCGGCGGCGAATCCGGTGGCGAAATCGCCCACACCAAGCAGGCTGCCCTGGCCGACCCCATTGGCGGCGACCACGCGGAAATCCAGCCCACTGGCGCGCGCCACCATCACCGGGCCGATGCCAATATAGGCAACATCATAGCCGCCCGAGGCCAAGGCCTGCACCATCGCGGGGCCGGAGGAGAATTTGGTGAGCTGCAGGTCGAGCCCCGCCTCGGTGGCCCAGCCTTCGCTGACGACGACGAAAAGCTGTGCCATCGAGAGGATCGGGATATAGGCGACTTTCAGCGACAGCGGGGCGGCGCTTGCACGGCCAATCGGCAAAGCAGCGGAGGCAGCGAGGCCGAGGGCCGCGCGGCGGGAGATCATCGGGAAGGAGAGCGACACGGCAGGTTCCTAACTCAGCGCAATCGGTGCGCGATGCTAGACCAGTATGTGCCGTCAAGTGTCGTCGATTTCCAGGGGCAGGTATCGGATCGCCCAGTCGGAGAAGTCTGCGAGACCGGTGAATGCCGCCGAACCGTCATCCTGAGCGAAGCGCCAGGATCCAGGTGCCGAAGTTTCGGCTCTGTGACTTCTGGACCCTGACGCTTCGCTCAGGGTGACACGGGGATCGGGTGAGAACGCAGACCTATAGCAGGATGAGTCTGCGCTGCGCCAATATCACATCGTCATTGCAAGCGCAGCGCAGTAATACAGCGCTGAGTGAGCTGCATTTCGGTGGATTTCTGCGCTGCGCTTGCAATAACGGATTGGCATAGTCAAATTTTGACTTGATATCGGAGTCCTCGATCTTTTATGCATTATTACGCTGCCTGCGCCGCCAAGCCATCAATCTCGGCTGCGATCTCGTTGCGCCGAATCCACGCCGCCACCTCCCCCATCGTCGGCCACGCCACCGCATCGCCGTAGCGGTCCTC
>CAITEF010000206.1 GCA_903891315.1 uncultured Rhodospirillales bacterium
CGGTCGCCGTCCAGGCATCCTGCGGATCGTCCGCCCCGCGCGCCACCTGATACAGCATCACCCCCGGATCGATCTCCTGCGCCGAAACCTGCGTGACCAGACTGCGCGGCCCCAGCGGCAGACCGGCGACCGGCATCTCCCAGGCCTGCGCCCCGCCGGCACCCAGCCCCAGAACCAGCCCCATCAGCACACCGATCCGCATCGCCATGTCATCCATCCCCCTGAGGCCGCCTTAAGCGAAAGAGCGGTCACAGATTGTCCGCGAAGATCGTTTGCGGCGGCGGGCGGGATCTTTGCCCCTGCGGCGGTTAGCATATTCGTGAGCGCGCCGACGATCTCGAGTTCGGGCGGGTCGCCTTCACCTTCGCCGGGGAAGATGGTGACCCGCTCGATCATGGCGCGGGCGGCTTCGAGCAATTCTGGATTGGACTTGTCGTGGACGGCGCCATGCAGCCCCGCCAAATACTCGCGATATTTGCGAGCAAGATCGACATCCAGTGAGGGCGGCTTCTCAGAGGCCAGAGCCAGTTCGCCCGCCAGACGCTCGCGCCGTGCTTCGAGGTCGCTGAGCGTCTTCTGCACCGTCACGCCGGACAGCCCGTCCAGAATGCGGTCCATAAGGTTTCCCAGTTGGCGATCCACCTGGGCAAGCTCGCGGCGCACGCTGTCCTGGTTTGCCGTCACTTCTTTGATGCGCCTTTTGAATTCTGCGTTGACCGCCTGGATGAAGCCTTCCAGCGCGTCGGCTTGCATGAAGTTTGATGCGAATGTCTCAAGGACAGCCGCCTCCAATTTGGCGCGCAGATGCGTGCGGCGGTTGGAGCAGGTGTGATGGCGCGCGGCAACGCAGCCGAGGTAGAGGCCACCAGAGGCACTGACAGGGCCGCCGCAAACCCCGCAAAAGATCTTCCCCGTCAGCAACAAGACCCGGCGACCGGTCCAGAAGCCTTGGGCACCCGACCTCCCAGTTTTGCTGCCGCGCGGTGGGAGGGCTTCTGACGCCAGCCGCGCCTGAACGTCGTTCCAGAGCTCATCGCTGATGATCCGCAAGTCCGGCGCCTGGCCATGGGTGAATTTGCTGGCGGGATTGAGCCGGCGCACGGTCGCGCCCGTGATAGGGTCACGCGCATTGCGCCGCCTGTTCCACACGATTTCGCCGATATAAGCGCGATTGCGCAGGAGCCCCTCACCGCGGGTCGGGCGCCCGCGAATCGTCGCCTGGTGCCACATGCCTCCGGATGGTCCGGGGATCCCCGCCTCATTGAGCTCGCGCGCGATACGCAACGGGCTCTTTCCGCAGGCATAGTCTCTGAAGATGCGCTCGACGACCACGGCCTTGTCGGGGTCAACCTCACGAAGTCCGGTGTCCAATTCGCCCGCTGCTGTCAGCTTACGCACAACGCGGATGCCATAGGGGGGCGCCCCGTGACTGCGACCCTTGAGGATGCGCCCTTCAACCCCGCGCCGCGTCTTGTCGGAGAGATCGCGCAAGAACATCGAGCCCATCACGCCGCGCATGCTGATATGGAGCGGCCCGACATCCCCGTCGCTGAGCGAGACGACGCGGACCCCAGCATATTCGCACTGCTTGAAGAATGCGGCCAAATGTTCCTGGTCGCGGGAGATGCGGTCCAGGCTTTCCGTCAGGACGACGTCAGCCTTGCCCGCCAGAACATCCGCCATGAGCGCCTGATACCCTGGCCGAAGCAACGTCGCGCCCGAATAAGCGTGATCGGCGTACTCGCCGGCGATCTGAGCGGCCTCGCGCTCAATCCAGTTTCTGCAGAGGCGACGCTGGTCTTCTATCGACGCGTCGCTCTGATTGTCACTCGAGTAGCGCTGGTAGCTGATAACGCGCAGGGGCATGGCACTGTCCGTGATTGGCGCTGGCGGTTAAGCGGCGAGGCAGATTAACGCGTTCATCGCCCGGGTGAGAACAAAAAGAGCCCCCCGCACCGATTGGCTCGGTGCGGGGGGCTTTCTAGTCATCAAGCGACAGCTCCGGCTGCAAGGTCGCGATGACCTTGCCGAGGACGGTGATGTCGCCGTTTTCGGCGGTTTCGGTGGGCTTGGGTGCCAGCAACGGACGCTGCTGGCGGGGATCGTCGGTGTCTGGCCAGAGCCAGGTGCCGGACTCATGCACCTGGACACGACGGACGGTGACCTCGATCCCGTTATCATGGGTCTCGGTCACCACAACGCGTTGGCCGTCCTTGAGGGACGGGTGCAGCGTTGGCACGGCCATGCAGATCAGCACGCTGCCCTCGGGGTAGAGGCCTTCGGCGCCGGGCCTTCCGACCCGCACCCCGAACAGACGTGGACGATTCTGCACGAGCGCCGCCGGAACCCAGATGGTGACATGATCGGTTTGCATGAACGCCGTCGCCGGCTGACGCACGCCCTGCCGCGCCTCCGCGATCACCGACACCTCGGCAATGCCGGGCGGCGCCTGGCGGTTGCGGAGGATGGTGGTCGACGGGGTGACAGGACGGATGATGAGCGCGTCGGCCGATCCGTCTGAGAATACAGCCACGATCTTTTCGATCGTTGGCTGAGAAAGTGACGCGCTGTGCTTGTTCAGGAAGTTGTAGATCGCGTTGGTTGTTGGGAGGCCGGCCCGCCGAGCGAGGTCAGCGGGCCGCATGTTGTGGCGTTTGAGAAGCTGGCGCAGGACGGTTCTGCGCCGTTCGGCGTCGGCACGCGCGGTTGCGGACATGGTGTCCGGGTTTGGTTTGGTCATGTGAATGCCCTGGGATGGGACTGCCCCACCGATCGAACCTGCGCTTAAAAAGCGATGGTGACAGACATTTTGAGGCGCATCACGGCAACGCGCGTGCGTTGATGTGATGTCGCCTTGATTTGGTGGGAGCAGTGGGTGATGTCTGCTCACTATATATGGGATTATATTCTTTATTTTCAATATAAGCTCTCTAAAATACATCACTGATAGCTTTTATTTCGACATAATCGACATTTTATAGAGAGGTTCCTATCTTTTCATTGCGATATTTCACATCAATCCAATTTCTTTTCATCAAGTTTGCGACGCATTCGCTTGAGCCGGTCGGCATGGCGCTTGCCCGCCGCCATCGCGTTGGCGCGATTGTAATGGCGCGTCGTCATCTCCGGGCTGGTGTGGTTCAGCAGCAGCGACGCATCCAGGGGATGATCAGAGCCATCGATCGCAGCGCTCGTAGCCAGCGCCGCCCGGAACGCGTGGGGCCCAATCGCTTCGCCCAGGACTTTGCCGGTCCGCACACGCACCTGCATCATGAGGCTGCTCTTCGCCATCGACTTTCCGCCGGGTCTCACCCACAGCGCATCATGCATCTGGCCATCCAGCATCTCGGGGCGCTCGACCGCGACATAGCGGTCGAGCCATGTGCCAACCTCTGGCTCGACCGGAAGCTCGAGCCCCCGACCTGTCTTGCGTCCCGTCTTGTGGATGTCCTTGGTAATCTCCACCATCCATTCGGCGCCGGTGCGGCGGACATGGCGGTGAAGCTCGAGGCGCGAGAGCGTCTCGATCCGAGGCGCCATCGTCGCGAGGAGGCCCAGTAGGACCGCATCTCGGATCTTGCGGCACCGTGCCTTCGCGTTCGGCTCGACCAGCCCGGTCTCATAGACCCTACGCGCACAGGCCAGCAGAACGATTTGGTGCGGGACTGGCCGGTCCCTGCGGGTCATCGGCAGAAGTTGAGACAGCGGCACGCCGTGCGGCCGGGTGATAAAGCTGAACTCCTCACCCGCGAACATCCGCGTCATTGCGCCACGCAGCTCGTCGAACGAGCACATGGTTGTGTGGTCCGCGTAGCCCCGCTCGGCATGCCAGGCGAAGTAGTCGTCCAGGATCTCCGGCGTCAGCCGTTCGCGTGGATGCCGAAGAAGCTGTTCGGGGTGGTGAACCGCCAGAAAGGACAGGAACCTGCCGTAGCCGATCTCGACCTTGCGGGTTGTGTAGGGCGAACGTTGGACGCCGCCATGATCCTTGCGGAACGGCGATCTGCTGGTTGCCTTGCTCGCAGCCCACGCAAGCTGATCGGCGTCCGGCCACTGCGCGGGCTTTAGCGAGGCCGGCACCGGCTGCGGATGTGGTGGCCCCTGTAGGATGGCGTTCATCGTTTTCGCGCCTTGATCTTCGGCAGCAGGAGAGTGCCGGTTTTCCTGGCGCGGCGCAGGCGCTCGTGATGGCGGCGCGCCGCAGCCGCAGGTTCCACCGAGCCGTAATGGGCGAGCACGATGACTGGGCTTTTGTCGCCGAGCAGCTGCCGAGCATCCTCAAGGCCCCCTGGATCATCTTCGAGGGTGAAGCGGACGGTCAGATGACGGAACAAATGTGGGTTCACGCGGGCGCCGATTTCCTCTTCGATCGTGCTGATGAGGTGGCTCGCCATGGCACCGACACTGATGTGCCCGGCCATGCCGCGCCCCGCCGGGAAGACAAAATCGCTGCCGTCGGGCGCCAATGCCGGATGGAACACCTTGCGGTAGCGAGCAATCTTGGCAGCGAGGTCACGGTCGATGACGGTCTCGTACGGGTGCGCGTTTTTCATCTCTGTGGCGGGAATCGCGAGGTGGGTGATGCGGCCCTGCTGGCTGCCGTCGAAGCGAAGATGCGCACCAAACCGCAGGGACACCAGATTATGAATGCGCAGCGGCACGTTGAGGAGCAGCTCGACCGCGATGGCCGTGCGGGCCATGACGGCACGTGGGCGCAGCTTGCCGGTGCCCTCTTCCGCGGCCTTGAGCAGCCGGCTGCAGAGTTTCAGAAGGTCTCGGCGCAGCTTGGGGTCATCGAACTGCCGAACGCGGGCACGGTTTTTCGGGGAGATCTCCTTGGCCCGCGGCGGGGTCATGTCGGCGGCCATCTGCTTGACGGCACGGAGTTGGCTTTCCGGCACGCTGCAGTGGTGCCGGGCTATCATCGTGAGCGTTTGCGCAATGCCGCGGGTCATCTGGGTTACGCCGGCTTCTGGGGGCGCCTCTTCGGCGCTGGCGTAGTCGCCACGCGCGACCCTTGCCTCAATGGCACGGCGCCAGTAGGCCAACAAAATTGTCTCGACAGCCTGCTCGGTGACGAGGTCTTGAAGGCTACGGATTTTCTCGATTGGAGTGCCCGACAGGATGAGTGCCGTGGCCGCCTGACGAATACTGAACACGCGGCCTTGGACCGTCGCGGGTCGCAACATGCGGATCGGTCCATGACCACGGAACGGGCCGCGTCGGCCTGCGCCGGAGACGCGGGCCACGAAGGCATCGACGTCCCGTTGGAATGTTTCCGGAAAATCGGTCAATGGCCGAACGTAGCGGCTGCGGCGTTGTGGGGCCTTGAGCTCGCCACCGGGCATATCCTTGATCGTCGATTGCGCGATCCGCCAGGCCTTGGCGACGCCACGAATAACGCCGGGGATATCGGCGCGAAGGGTTCGGGTGCTCAGATAGAGCTCAAAGCGCGTCAGCACATCTGCATCGACATGCTCCGGCAAAATGCCCTCGCGCTGGCACCACGCCGCGAGTGTCGCGAGCCCGTAGCCATAAAGACTGCCGCGGTTGAGCATTGCCTCAAGCAGGTTGCACCAGGGTCCCGGCTGCTTGGATGCGGGCGGCAATTCTGCGTCCAGCAGGCCCACGTGCCGCAGTGCCCCTCGCAAGGTGGAAACTGCGTTCCCCAAGGTACTCGCGCCCTTGAGGCCGAGCATCTTCCTGGTAACGGCGAAGAGATGCTCGTTCAGCCAAGGGATGTCGCAAGGGACGGCACGGAGATCGACGTGATCCCGGGGAACGGCCCCAAGTTCGCCGCGGCGATGCGCGACAGCGGTGAGTGCGGCCCGGGCGGCTGTTTTGATGTTCGAGCGCAGCACACCGAGAGCTGTCGGTTTGAGATGCGTCCAGCCAGTGGTCATGGCATGCAGCTCGGCAAAATTGCGTGGCACGAGCGGGGAGGCTGGCTCATTTGGTAAATCCGCAGACCCTGCGAAATTCAGCTCATCATCAGAAAAATTGCTCAACTTTGCCTCCATTGGGGTGTTCTGGACCGAAGTGGACAGAAGTGGACATTTAGGAGGCTATATCACGGCTTACGCCTCGAGTTACTTGTGGGATGCTTTCATAAGGCACCTCCAAGACGCTGATCCCGCTCAGAAATCTCGGCGCATTCGCTCGTCGGCGTGATGCCGGACAGGCGGTCAAGCTCGGTAACAGGAATACGGATGGAGCGGCCGCCAAGCGGCGCGGTGCGGATCGAGCCATCGGCAATCCGGCGGCGGATGGTCTTTGTGGAACAGCCCAAAAGGGTGGCGAACTCGTCGATGGTCACGAAAGCGCGCGTGTCGTTCATGACGACATGCCGCCGGTGACAGATGTCAGGCAGCCCTTAGGCTTGTCGCGCCGATGCGTGGCTTGATCGAAAAGCTCCCGCGCCGCCAAGCCACCCAGAGCGCGAGCGACGTTTACGACCGCACCAGCGCGATCGGAGGGCGTGACGCGGATGACGAAGCCATGGCCGTGGCTCTCTTGGTCCGGGCCAGCGGCCTGATTAAGTGCGATGGAGGAACGGGCTGTTCGTGGCATGACCGCAGTGTCACGCCGGGAAATGCACCTCAAGCTTCATAGAAAGAGGCGATTTGCGAAGCTGCTGACCCGCCGAGTTTATTCGCAGCGAAGCTGCACGATGGGGCTCGGCTTGCGCTGGTTGAGGATCGGCAAAAAGCTTTCAAGCTCTACCGCGTCAGCGATAATCGCACGCGCTAAGTCAGGTCGAACAAGAATGTCCCCGATCGAAATCTGCGGACCCGCGACGTCCACCGGGAGATCTTCTGTTTCTGCTTTCGGCAGGCCACGGAAGGCTTTCTGTGAGGAATCGATCGCCAAGGCAACCGCCACCGCAAGATGAATCACCGGCAGGTTGCCTCGCACCACACGGGTCTCGAA
>CAITEF010000207.1 GCA_903891315.1 uncultured Rhodospirillales bacterium
CTCTAGAAACATATGATTCTAGAGCAACTTAGCCTCGATCACATTGAACCTCTTCGGTTCAAGGTGATCGGGCGTTGCACTAGAACGGGATATCGTCGTCCAGATCGCCGCCCGAATGTGGGCTGTCCCAAGATGGGCCACCGCCGCCACCGCTGCGACCACCGGCTGCGGGGGCGCGTGAGGCCGGGGCAGCGCTGCGCTCGCGCGGGGCGTATCCGCCACCGCCGCCGCCCATTTCATCGCCGCCGCTGGCACGACCGCCAACCAAAGTGAGTTCGCCGCGGAACTGGCGCAGCACAACCTCAGTCGTCTCGCGCTCGGCGCCTTCTTTGTCGGTGTATTTGCGGGTTTCGAGCTGGCCTTCGAGGTAGACCTCGCTGCCCTTCTTCAGGAAACGCTCGGCAATCCCACCCAACGCCTCGTTGAAGATCACCACACGGTGCCATTGGGTGCGCTCCTTGCGCTCGCCGCTGGCCTTGTCGTTCCAGGTCTCCGAGGTGGCGACCGAGAAGCTGACCACCTTGCCGCCGGAGGGCATGTTGCGAGCCTCGGGGTCTCGCCCCAATCGGCCCAGCAGGATCACCTTGTTCACACCAGCCATCGAATCAGACCCCTCGAAGATATGGCCGGGAACACTAGCGCGCTCCGCTCTCCAGCGCCATATAGGGAGAACAACTTAAGAACATTGTTCGAAAGAGTCTTCATGGCCGGTTTCATCACCGTGCGCGGCGCGCGCGAACACAATCTGAAGAACATCGACGTTCAGATCCCCCGCGACCAACTCACCGTCATCACCGGGCTGTCCGGCTCCGGCAAATCCTCGCTGGCGTTCGACACGATCTATGCCGAGGGGCAGCGGCGCTATGTCGAGAGTCTGTCGGCCTATGCGCGGCAGTTTCTGGAGTTGATGGGCAAACCGGATGTCGATTCCATCGAGGGATTGTCGCCCGCGATTTCCATCGAGCAGAAGACCACTTCGAAAAATCCGCGATCCACCGTCGGCACCGTGACGGAAATTGCCGATTATATGCGGCTGCTCTGGGCGCGCGTCGGGGTGCCGTATTCGCCCGCGACCGGGTTGCCGATTGAGGCGCAGACGGTCAGCCAGATGGTGGACCGGGTGATGGCGATGAAGCCGCGCACACGTCTGTTGCTGCTCGCGCCGGTGGTGCGGGATCGCAAGGGCGAATACCGCAAGGAACTGGCCGAACTCCAGCGCCGAGGCTACACGCGGGTGAAGGTGGACGGCACGCTCTACAATATCGACGAGGTCCCTGCCCTCAATCGCAAGATCAAGCATGAGATCGAGGCGGTGGTAGATCGCCTCGTCGTGGGACCTGATATCGAGACCCGGCTGGCGGACAGTTTCGAGACCGCGTTGGCGCTCGCCGATGGCGTGGTGTTTGCCGAGGATGCCGACACCGGTGAGCGCGTGGTGTTCTCCTCGCGCTTCGCCTGCCCGGTGAGCGGGTTCTCGATTGAGGAGATCGAGCCACGTCTGTTCAGCTTCAACTCACCGCAGGGGGCGTGTCCGTCTTGCGACGGGCTTGGGATCGAGCAGTTCTTCGACCCGCATCTGGTGGTGCCGGATGAGCGTCGGCCACTGGCCGAGGGTGCGGTGGCACCTTGGACGAATGCGCAATCGCCGTATTACGACCAGACGCTCGCCAGCCTGGCGCGGCATTTCAAGGTGACGACCCGGACGCCGTGGGAGGATCTGCCGTTGCCGGTGCGCGAGGGGATTCTGCACGGCACCGGCAATGTGGTGGTGAAATTCACCTACATAGACGGCCTGCGCGAATATTCGGTGGACAAGCCGTTCGAGGGCGTGATCGACAACCTCGCCCGCCGTCTGCGCGAGACGGATTCGGCCTGGGTGCGTGAGGAGTTGGGGCGGTATCAGGCGGACAAACCCTGCCATGTCTGCAATGGCGCGCGCCTGAAGCCGCAGGCTTTGGCGGTGCGGGTGGCGAATTGCCATATCGCCGAGGCGTCGGATCTGTCGATCAAAAAGGCGCTGGAGTGGTTCGCCACGGTGGAGGCGACGCTGACGCCGCAGCGGGCGGAGATCGCGCGGCGGATTCTGCGCGAGATTCTGGACCGGCTGAGGTTTCTGAACGATGTCGGGCTGGATTATCTGACGCTCGCGCGCGGATCCGCCACGCTCTCGGGCGGAGAGAGCCAGCGAATTCGCTTGGCCTCGCAGATCGGCTCCGGGCTGACCGGGGTGCTGTATGTGCTCGATGAGCCGTCGATTGGGCTGCATCAGCGCGACAATGAGCGGCTGCTGGGCACGCTGCGGCGACTGAAGGCGCTCGGTAACACGGTGCTGGTGGTTGAGCACGACGAGGACGCGATCCGTGCCGCCGATCATCTGATCGATATGGGTCCGGCGGCGGGGATCGGGGGTGGCTATGTGGTGGCGCAGGGCACGCCGACCGAAGTCGCGGCCAATCCAGCAAGTTTGACGGGGGATTATCTGTCGGGCCGTCGCTGCATTCCGGTGCCCGCGATGCGTCGCCCGAACCAGAAGGGGCGCGAACTTGTGGTGGTGGGCGCGCGGGGCAACAACCTCAAGAACATCAATGCGCGGTTCCCGCTGGGCGTTTTCACGGCGGTGACGGGTGTTTCCGGTGGCGGGAAGTCATCGTTGGTGGTGGATACGCTTTATAAGGCGGCGTCGCGTCGGTTGATGGGGTCGGGCGAGGTCCCTGCCCCGCATGATCGGATCGACGGGCTGGAATTGCTCGACAAGATTATCGACATCGACCAGTCGCCGATTGGCCGCACGCCGCGTTCCAACCCGGCAACCTATACGGATTTGTTCGCCCCGATCCGCGACTGGTTCGCCGAACTGCCGGAATCCCGCGCGCGCGGCTACAAGCCGGGGCGGTTCAGCTTCAACGTGAAGGGCGGCAGGTGTGAGGCGTGCGAGGGGGACGGCGTTCTCAAGATCGAGATGCACTTCCTGCCGGATGTCTATGTGACCTGCGACACCTGCAAGGGCCGCCGCTACAACCGCGAGACGCTGGATATCAAATTCCGTGGCAAGTCGATCTCCGACGTGTTGGAGATGACGGTGGACGAGGCGGTGGGATATTTCTCGGCGTCGAACAAAATCCATGACCGGCTGAAGATTTTGCAACAGGTCGGGCTGGGCTATGTGAAGCTCGGCCAGCAGGCGACGACGCTCTCAGGTGGCGAGGCGCAGCGGATCAAGCTGTCGAAGGAGCTCGCGCGGCGGGCGACGGGGCGGACATTGTATATTCTCGACGAGCCGACGACCGGGCTGCACACCGAAGATGTGCGCAAACTGCTCGAAGTGCTGCATGCGCTGGTCGATCAGGGCAACACCGTGGTGGTGATCGAGCACAATCTGGAAGTGATCA
>CAITEF010000208.1 GCA_903891315.1 uncultured Rhodospirillales bacterium
CCCGTCTGCGCTCCGAGGGCGCCAAAGCCGTCATCTGGGATCTGAATCCCGCCACCAACGGCGATGACAGCATCGCGCTGGACCTCACCAATCCCGAAGCTGTCGAACGCGCCACCGCCGAGACCATCGCCAAATTCGGCCGCATCGACATCCTCGTCGCCTCGGCGGGCATCACCGGCCCCAACACGACCACCTGGGACTACCCAGTCGCCGATTGGCTCGCCGTGATGAACGTGAACATCAATGCGATGTTCTACTGCCACCGCGCCGTGGTGCCGGAGATGCTCAAGGCCAATTACGGCCGCATCATCAACATCGCCTCCGTCGCCGGCAAAGAAGGCAACCCAAACGCGCCCGCCTATTCCACCTCGAAGGCCGCCGTGATCGGGCTGACAAAATCGCTCGGCAAGGAACTCGCCAAGACCGGCATCCGCGTCAACTGCGTCACCCCCGCCGCCGTGGCGACCCCGATGTTCGCGCAGATGACGCAGGCGCATATCGATTTCATGCTCTCGAAAATCCCGATGGGCCGCTTCGGCGAGATGGATGAAGTCGCCTCGCTGGTCTGCTGGCTCGCCTCCGAGGAGGCCTCGTTCAGCACGGCGGCCGTGTTCGATTGCTCAGGCGGAAGGGCGACCTACTGATGGACGGCATTCATAGCTGGCACGCCCATGTCTATTACGACCCGGCGACGACCCGCCATTTGGCGGAAGCGCTGCGCGAGGAGATCGGCGCTAAATTCACCGCCAAGCTCGGCCGCTGGCACGACGCACTCGTCGGCCCGCATCCCAACTCAATGTATCAGATCGCGTTCGAGAACGACGTCTTCCCCGATCTGGTGCCCTATCTCGCCTTGCACCGCCGCGGCCTGACGATTCTGGTTCACCCCGAAACCGGGAATGAACTGGAAGATCACCGGGATCACGCGATGTGGATGGGTGCGGTGCTCCCACTTAACTTTTCCGTGCTCAAGGGCGGTCACGATTAATTCATCCGCTTCGAAATCAGACACTTAAGGCCGTTTTGCACTGCAGCAATGTTAAGTCACTCCGGCGTTACTTTCGCCAGATGATCGCCGTCGTTAACCAATACCTGCGAGCACATTTTCACAGGATCGGAGATCGACATGTCGGATCAAGGCAATCAAGGTCGTATGGCAACGCTGCTGGGACGTGACATTGCGGGCGTGCCACTGGTGCTGATCCTGAGCGCGTTTGCCGCCGCTCTGCTCGGCGTCGGCATTGCGATGCTGTCCGCTCACCACTGATCTCGTTCGGTCTGGACCAACAAGACGGCCGCGCCCGAGCAGGTGCGGCCGTTTTTTGTTGTCATTTTGCCGCACCCGGCATCCCGACTCGGCATCAATGGGCCTATCCTTGACAGCATGCGATGCGTGGTACGGTTCAGCCGGTGAGTCTCAAATCTGGTCACGATTATTTGAACTCCAACAAAAACAGACCCTTGGTTGTAAAATATGACAATGCGGCGACAGCTCACTTGCGTGTGATTTCTATCGGGCCGGGACTGACCGTTAACTGATCTGGTCAACAAATCTTAACGGAAGTGGAGGAGAACCATGTCGGATCATACGAGCGAAGGTCGCTTTGCAGCGTTCCTCATGCGTGAGGTGGGCGGTGTGCCGACAGTGTTGATCGTTGGTGCGCTTGCGGCCATCTTCGCTGGCGTTGGAATGGCGTTGGCAATGCAATTCGCCTAATTCCGCCTTTTTTGGACGCTGAAGGCCGGTTTTTCCGCAGAAGACCTCCGGACCGTGACAGGTCCGTGGGTTTTTGATGCGAATCCTCGGCATTTTGCACGCCAAAAGTACAGATTTTGGCTGCTTCACAAAAAATGACTTTGCGTCGATCAGCGCATCACGGAAATCGAATTTTAATTGAATCAGACCTTTGCGGCTTAGTGTAAAGACATGTTAATCACTTCACGGGTCGTTGATTTGAGGAACAGACTTCTCAACTGACAGTCAATGTTCGATAATCTGAACAGTCAAGGGAGGAGTCTAAAAAATGTCTGATGAAGTGAAGGGAAATTGGCTGGAGTCGTTCTTCGCCCGCGATGTATACGGGATTCCGGCCATTTTGGTTGTTGGCGCTATCGCATCCGCCTTTGTGGGCGTGAGTATTGCGTTGCTGATGAAGTAGAAAGTCGTTACCTGCAAACTGACAACGGCCGGACCATGCAAGGTCCGGCCGTTGCCGTCTCTGCGGTGATCAGGCCCAGTGCTGCAGAATCTTCTGCGCGTTGCCGCCGCCGATCATCTCCATCGTGGGGGCGTCGAACAGCTTCTGCAGATTGGCGAACTGATCCGGCGACGTGCGATACGGATAGTCACTGCCGAAGACGATCTGGCTCGGTGCCACCATGTTGCGCAGCGCGCCCATCGTCACCGGGTTCGCCGTCTGCGCGGTGTCGTAATAGAACCGCCCGATCTGCGCCATCACGCTGTCATAGGTGAAATCCTTCCACGCCGGGCCGTATTTCGGCAGCTGCGTGGTGAAGCGCTCGATGAACGAGGTGATCGAGCCACCCGCATGCGAAAAGATGAACTTGATGTCCGGCAGCTTCGCCGCAGCCCCGGTCATCACCAGATTGCCGATGGTGCGGGTCGTGTCGGTGCCATATTCGATGGCCACACCGGGCAGGCTGGCCAGATTGACGCAACAAGCCGCGTCGAGCGGGTGGGTGTAGACCACCGCCTTGCGACGGTTGAGTTCTTCCATCACCGGCATGAAATCCGGATGCCCCAGCCATTTGTTGCCGAAGCTGGTCATGAAGCCGATGCCGTCCGCCTTGAGCACGTCGAGCGCGTAGGCGATCTCCTTCAACGTCTCGTCCACATAGGGCATCGGCACTACGGCGAACATGCCGAAGCGGCCGGGATATTTCTCGGTCAGCGCCTTGGTGTATTCGTTGCTCGCCCGCGCCATCGCGGCCGCTTCTGCCGCGGGCAGGAAGGTCACGGCGGGCTGGGTCACCGAGAGGATCGCCGTCTGCGTGCCGGCCGAATCCATGTCGGCCAGCGTATGCTCCGGCGTCCAATTGTTGATCGGCGGCGCGGACATGTTGGCCTTCTTCAGTGCCTCCACCCAGATGGGCGGCATCACATGATGATGCGTGTCGATCCGCCGCACCTTGCTTTGCGCCATCGCCGGCCCCGCAACGGCGGTGGCGGCGAGTGCGCTGGCCGCTCCCAGAAACCCACGTCGGCCGAGTAGCGGCCGGTGGCAAGAACAGCCGCCGAAAAAGCCTGAATGTTGCATAATGTCCCCCCTTGGCAGCACTTATCGTGCTTGTGCACAGCAGCCTGCGCAAACCTTAACCGGTGGTCAATCGTTGTCTGACAGCGTTAGTGTTGTCGTGATCCAGGGGGAGAACCGACCATGCCCGTCAACAACGCCATCGCCGCCAACGCCGCCGAGTTCACCGAATGGCGGCACGATCTGCACGCCCATCCCGAACTTGGCTTCGAGGAGCACCGAACCTCCGACATCGTCGCCAAAAAGCTCGAATCCTGGGGGATCCAGGTCACGCGCGGCATCGCAGGCACCGGCCTCGTCGGCACGCTCAAGGTCGGAAATTCCAGCCGCGCCATCGGCATCCGCGCCGACATGGACGCGCTGCCGATGACCGAGGCCAACGCGTTCGAGCACAAGAGCCAGAACCCCGGCCGGATGCATGCCTGCGGCCATGACGGCCACACCACCATCCTGCTCGCCGCCGCCAAGCATCTCGCCGAGACGAAGAATTTCGACGGCACCGTGAACTTCATCTTCCAACCCGCCGAAGAGGGCGGTGGTGGCGGGCGGGTCATGGTGGAGGAAGGGCTGTTTGATCGCTTCCCCTGCGACATGGTTTTCGCCCTTCACAACGACACGCAGATTCCCGTCGGCCGCCTGATGGTCGCCCCCGGCCCGCGCAGTGCGGCCTCCGACCGGATTGAAATCCACATCTCCGGCAAGGGGGGCCACGCGGCGCGGCCGTATCAGACCATCGATCCGCTGCTGGTCGGCTGTCAGATCGTTATCGCCCTGCAATCCTTGGTTTCGCGCCGCACCGATCCGCTGGATTCGGCGGTGGTCTCGATCACCCAATTCCACGCCGGATCGGCGGGCAACGTGATCCCGGAGGGCGCGTGGCTGCACGGCACGGTGCGCACGCTCAAGCCCGAGACGCGCGACATGATCGAGCACGAGATGGCCCGCATCGTCGAAATGACGGCCGCAGCCCATGGTGCCACCGCCCGGCTCGACTATCAGCGCGGCTATCCGCAGGTGATCAACAACGAGGACGCCACCAACCGCGCGGCCGAGGCGGCGGCAAAGATCGTAGGGGCCGATAACCTGATCCGCTCCGCCGTGCCGCGCATGGGCGGCGAGGATTTCGCCTATATGGCGCAGAAAGTCCCTGGCTGCTTCGTCCGCGTCGGCCAGGCGCGGCCGGGGGTGGAAAACGTTCCCGTCCACAACCCGCGTTACGATTTCAACGACGAGATCTTGCCGATCGGTGCCTCGCTGTGGGCAGCGTTGGCGGAGCAGGAATTGCCGCGCGGATGAGTGCGCAAGCTGGCGATTGGACAACGGCGATCCCCGGCCTCTCCGGGCTCGACCCCGCCAGTCGCCAGTTCCTGCGTGACGCCGCGCATCGGATCACCGCCCCCGCTGGGACGGTGATTTTCCGTGAGGGAATGGCATGTCAGGCGTTCCTGATCCTGCTCGACGGTCAGGTCCGGGTGCAGAAGGTCGGCGAAAACGGGCGCGAGATCGCGCTCTATCGCGTCTCCCCTGGCGAGACCTGTGTGGTCACCACGGTCTGCTTGATGACCGAGCGCGATTACGATGCCGAGGGTGTGGCCGAGAGCGACATCATCGCCCAAGCGATGCCGCTCGCCACCTTCCGCGCGCTGCTGGCGCGGAGCGAGGCGTTCCGCGACTTCGTCTTCCGCGCGTACGGCACGCGGATTTCGGACCTTCTGTTGCTCATTGAGGAAGTCAGTTTCGGCCGCATCGACCAGCGCCTCGCCGCCTGTCTGTTGGAGCGAGCGAGTGTGGCGGGGGAATTGGTCGCAACCCACCAGGAGATCGCCGCCGAGCTTGGCACCGCGCGAGAGGTGGTCAGCCGTCAGTTGAAGGAATTCGAGCATCGCGGCTGGCTCGGCCTCGCGCGTGGCCACATCGTGTTGCATGACCGCGCAGCACTCTCCGGTTTGGCGCGCAAGGAATGATCGCCTCTGTGTGACCTTGTCACAGACCCCGAAACGAGACGCGCGCAATGATGTGCGTGCCGCGGGGAGTGTGGCATATCGGACAGGAGATCACGTGATGAAGTGCAATGTTGGTGGTATCGACCGGACCCTGCGGATTGTTGTTGGTGCCGCCCTCGTGGGCGCGACAGCGCTCAGCTACCTGCCGGTCTGGGGCTATATCGGCGTGGTGCCGCTCGCCACCGGTCTGCTTGGCTGGTGCCCTGCCTATCTGCCGTTCGGTTTTCGGACCTGCAAAACCGTCTGAGGTCTTCGCGACGCAGGCGGCTGCGGCATGAGCGCCGTCGCCGCCTTCCTGCTCGCCTTCCCGGCGCTGTTCTCCATCGTCAACCCGCCGGGCGGCGCATTCCTGTTTCACGAGGTCACTGCGGGTCTCTCCCGCGAAGTCCGCACCCGTCTCGCCAGAACGGTCGGCAGTTACTCGCTTCTGGTGATGCTGGTCGCCCTCTGGGGCGGGGCCTACGTGCTGAATTTCTTCGGCATCTCGCTCGGTGCCCTGCGTATCGCGGGCGGTGCCGTTGTCGCCTTGCGGGCCTGGGAGTTGCTGATGACCCCCGAGCGTCAGGAGCAGCGCAAAAGCGAGCAGGCGGGTGAGGCGGTGGACGACGCCTCCGGCATCGCCTTCTTCCCGCTCACCATGCCGTTGACCACCGGGCCGGGCACGATTGCCGTCTGCATCGCCCTCGGTGCCGAGCGACCGGCGTCCGGGCAGGGGCTGGTAGGGTTCTTCCTCGGTGTCACTGCCGCGGCGATGGCCATCGCTGGCCTGGTCTGGCTTTGCTACCGCTACGCCGATTTCGTCGCCGAGCGCCTCGGCGCTTCAGCGCGGCGCACGATCTCGCGGATGTCAGCGTTTCTGCTGCTGTGCATCGGCGTCCAAGTGATGCTCAACGGCGTAGAAGACGAAATCCACCGCGTTGCCGGGCTGTTCAATTAGAGCGTGACGATTTTGGGTTAAAACTTGTCCGCTTGCAATGACGTGGTGATATTGGTTCGAATGAACCTTATCATCGCTACAGCAAACTCGCAGCGATATTCACCGTCAGCGCGATCACCACCGTGTTGAACAGGAAACCCAACAACCCGTGCACGGTCGCCAGCCTGCGCAGCTTGCGGGAGGTGATCTGCACATCCGAGACCTGGAACGTCATACCCAGGATCAGGGCAAAATACGTGAAATCCCAATAATCCGGATTGGCCTCGCCCGGAAATTCCAGCCCACCATCAATCGCCGTCTGCCCCGGCGAGATCTGATAGAATTCATGGGCATAGCGCAGCGCAAACACCGTATGGGTCATCAGCCACGAGGCCAGCAGAGTGAAGGCGACCAGTCCGACATGCAGGCTCCGCTCAAACCCGGTGGCGTCCTTGGAGGTGGAGAACTCGAGCAGGATTACCGCAAAACTGGCCACCACCGCGCCCAGCGTGATCGCGAAGATCGTCCATTCTCCCTCCTGCTGCGCGGCGGCATCGGCTGGCACCTGCGCTGCGGAGCGGATGGTGAAAAGATGGGCGATCATCACCAGAAAACTCGCCACCAGAACATCCCAAGCGATCACCGCACGGGTCTGCGGTTGCAAGGAGGCGGGCAGCGCGAAGAACGCGACAATCCCGATCAACACGGCGACATAAAGTCGCGGGCGAGCCCGCAGAATGGCGGCAAGACTGGTCATGCGATGCGTGGTCCTTCAGGGCTTGGCGCGCGGCGGTTTGACACGGCATAGTCCGATCTGCCCCCCGCGCGAAGGACAGACACGATGCAGCGTCGCAGCTTTCTTGCCACCTCATTGGCCGCTCTCGCCACCCCCGCCATTGCCGCTGCCGCTGATTCCCGCGTGCTGCGCTTCGTGCCAGACGCCGATCTGAGCGTGCTCGATCCCAGCTGGGTGACCGTCTACCAAACTCGCGATCACGGCTTCCTGGTCTATGACACGCTGTTCGGCCTCGACCAGAACTACGTCGCCCGCCCGCAGATGCTGGAGGGGGCCGGCCCGGAATCAGACGGGCTGGTCTGGCGGCTGAAACTGCGCACGGGGCTTTTCTTCCATGACGGCGAGCCGGTGCTCTCGCGTGACGCCGCGGCCTCGATCCGGCGCTGGATGAAGCGCGACGGCTATGGCCAGACGCTGGCTGCTGCGGTGCAGGAGATCACCACGCCGGATGACCGCACGCTGCTGATCCATCTCTCAACCCCGTTCCCCCGCCTGCCCGAGGCACTGGCCAAGACCGCACCGATGATGTGCGCCATCATGCCCGCCCGCCTTGCTGAGGGCGATCCCACCAAGCCGATCACCGAGCCCACCGGCAGCGGCCCGTATCGCTACATTGCCGGTGAGCGCGTGGCGGGGAGCCGCGTCGTCTACCAGAAATTCGACCGCTACCAGCCACGCGAGGGCGCCGCCGAGCGCACCGCTGGCGGCAAGATCGCCCATTTCGACCGCATCGAATGGCACATCCTGCAAGACACCGCGACGGCGGCGGCCGCGCTTCAGAAGGGCGAAGTCGATTGGGTCTACACCCCGCAAGCCGATCTGCTGCCGCTCCTCAAACGCGCCCAAGGCGTCGCCACCCGCGTCGTCGTCCCCACCGGCACGATTGCCACGATGCGCTTCAACCAGTTGCAACCGCCGTTCAACAATCCCGCCCTGCGCCGCGCGATGTTCGGCGCGATCACCCAGAGCGACTACATGATCGCGGTGAACGGCGAAGACCGCGCCCGTTGGAATGACGGTGTGGGCTATTTCTGCCCCAACACGCCGCTGGCCAACGATGCCGGAATGGCGGCGCTGACCGGGCCGCGCAATCTCGAAGCCGTACAGCGCGCCATCAAGGAATCGGGCTATGCGGGCGAGAAGGTTCTCTTCATGGCCCCGCAGGACATTGCCAGCGTGAAGGCACTCGCCGAGGTCTCCGCCGACCTGCTCGGCAAGCTCGGATTCAATCTGGAGGTCGCCACGATGGATTGGGCGACCTCGCTGCAACGCCGACTGAACAAGGGCCTGCCGTCTGAAGGTGGCTGGAGCATCTTCCAGACCAGCTGGGCGGGCAGCGACCACATCAACCCGGCGGGCAATGTCTTCCTGCGCGGCAATGGGAAGGACGCCGCCCCTGGCTGGCCGACCAGCCCGAAGATCGAGGCATTGCGCAACGAGTGGCTGCGCACCGAACCGATGGACGCGCAGAAGGAGCTTGCCCGCAAGATCCAACTCCAAGCCTTCGAGGACGTGCCCTACATCCCACTCGGCCAGACAATCACCACAACGGCCTATCGGAGCGATCTGACCGGGATGCTGGATGGGCTACCGATCTTTTGGAACATCCGTCGTACCTAGTCCGTTGAAAGGCGGGATCGGGTTCACCCGGTCCACATACTCTTTCAACACCTCATTCACCTTGGTCTGCCAGCCGGGGCCGAGGTCCCGCAGGCGGACCAGCACGTTTGGCTCCAGTCGGATCGAGACCAGTTTTTTTGGATACGCAATCGGCGGACGGCCGCGCTTGAGGATGCGGTCGCCGTCGCAGATCTCGGCGCGGTCGTAGAATTCGTCCGTCAGTTCCGGCGCGTCGTCAGGGTCCACCCAGTCCGAGACGGTCTGCGTGGAGGCGTTCTTCGTTGGCATGGCCATACCTCATTGAAATGATGTGGCGAACGCTGCCGCGCTGCGTCCACACCACAATCACAAAGCGCTCCCGCAAATAGCCTGCGGTGATCATGCGCGCCTCACCGAAATCGCGGC
>CAITEF010000209.1 GCA_903891315.1 uncultured Rhodospirillales bacterium
CAGACCCAAGAGTTGAATTTTTATGATAACGGTATCATGAGTGGCGCCGAATTCCATCGCTGAACGCAAGAGGGCCAGATGCCGCAACCCAACCCCAATTTTCTCACAGCACTGCCGGGCATTTCCGGGATATTGGTGACACCCTTCGACCGCGCCGACCAAGTGGCCCCGAAAGCCCTCAAACCGGTGATCGACCGTGCGATTGCCGCGGGCGTGCATATTCTGACTGCGAACGGTAACACCGGCGAGTTCTACGGCCTCACCACTGCTGAGGCGGTGCGCATGGTGCATGAAGACGCCGAGATGATCGACGGGCGCGTGCCGCTGCTTGCAGGCGTTGGCCGCAGCATCGGTGACGCGCTCGAACTCACCCGCGCCTCGCGTGAGGCCGGGGCGGCGGCGCTGATGGTGCATCAGCCGCCGGACCCGTTCGTCGCCCCGCGCGGCGTGGTTTCCTATGTCGCGCGCATTGCCGAAGCAGGGCAGGGGCTGCCCGTTGTGCTCTATCTGCGCAATGACGGCATCGGCATGCAGGCCATCGAAGATCTGTGCAAGATTCCGGGCGTGGTCGGCGTCAAATGGGCCTCGCCCACACCGTTGCGTCTGGCCGAGGCGATCCGTCGCGCTGATCCGTCCATCGTTTGGGTTGGCGGTTTGGCCGAGACCTGGGCACCGCCGCTGTGCGCGGTCGGCGCGCGCGGGTTCACCTCGGGGTTGATCAATGTCTGGCCGGAGCATTCGGTGGCGATCCACACTGCCCTCGCCGCGGGTGACTACCCGACCGCCAACAAACTGATCGCCCAGATGAGCATGTTCGAGGAACTCCGCTCCGAAGAGGGCAACGGCACCAACGTGACCGTGGTGAAATCCGCCCTGCAATTGCTGGGTCATGATTGCGGCCATGTCCGCCCGCCCGGCGCGTGGCCGCTGGTTGAGCGTCAATCCACCCTGCTGCGTCAGGCGCTGGGCGAGTGGGGCCTGCTCGCCACCGCCTCTGCCGCCTGAAGCTCTGAAAGAAAGCAAGAACCATGAACGCCCCCGCCACTTTCCACGGCTTCAACCCCACCACCAACGAAACGCTGGAACCCGCCTTCGTCTGCGCCACGCCCGCCGATCTGGAGCAGGCCTGCGCCGCCGCCGAAGCCGCCTTCGATCTCTATCGCGAGACCTCGCTCGACCAACGCGCGGCGTTTCTCGAAGCCATCGCCGCCCAGATCATGGCGCTCGGCGACACGCTGATCGAGCGCGCCGTCGCCGAGACCGGCCTGCCGCGCGGCCGCATCGAGGGCGAGCGTGGCCGCACCGTGGGTCAGCTTCGTCTGTTCGCCTCGGTGGTGCGCGACGGCTATTGGCTCGATGCCCGCGTCGATCAAGCGCAGCCCGAGCGCAAGCCGATGCCGCGCTCCGATCTGCGCCTGCGCAACATCGCGCTCGGCCCGGTCGCGGTGTTCGGTGCCTCCAACTTCCCGCTGGCCTTCTCGGTGGCTGGTGGCGACACCGCCTCAGCACTGGCCGCCGGGTGCCCGGTGGTGGTGAAGGCACATTCGGCGCATCCCGGCACCTCCAAGCTGGTCGCCGACGCAATCTCGACGGCGGTCGCCGAATGCGGCCTGCCCGCAGGCGTGTTCGCGCTGCTGATGGGCAATGAACGTTGGCTCGGCGGCGGCCTGGTGGCCGATGCACGAATCAAGGCGGTGGGCTTCACCGGCTCGATCGGCGGCGGTCTGGCGCTGGTCAAGATCGCCCAGGCACGACCGGAGCCGATCCCGGTCTATGCCGAGATGAGCAGCATCAACCCGGTCATCCTGCTGCCCCACGCGCTTGCCAACCGCGCCGACCAACTCGGCACCGCCTTTGTCGGCTCTCTGACGATGGGGGCCGGCCAGTTCTGCACCAATCCCGGCCTCGTGCTGGCGCAGGAAGGCCCTGGCTTGGAGGCGTTCCTCAAGGCCGCGTCCGACGCACTGGAAGCCGCCCCGTCGAGCACGATGCTCACCCCAGGGATTGCGACCGCCTATGCCGAAGGTGTTTCGCATCTGGCGCAGCATTCAGCGGTGCAATCGGTGGCGCGTGGTGCCGTCGACCCGGCCCCCAATCGCTGCCAGCCTGCTTTGTTCGTCACCGATGCTGACAGCTTCCTCTCCGACGAAACGCTCGGCCATGAAGTCTTCGGCGCGTCCTCGCTGGTGATCCGCTGCAAGGATCTGGCGAGCATTCGCGCGTTGATCTCCAAGATGCAGGGCCAACTGACGATCACCCTGCAGATGGACGACGCCGACACCGAGGACGCGCGCTTCCTGTTGCCGACGCTGGAACGCAAGGCCGGGCGTCTGCTGGTCAATGGCTGGCCGACCGGCGTGGAGGTCTGCCACGCGATGGTGCATGGCGGCCCATTCCCCGCAACCTCCGACAGCCGCACCACCTCGGTCGGCACATTGGCGATCCGCCGCTTCTTGCGCCCGGTCTGCTACCAGGATTTGCCAGACGCGCTGCTCCCCGCCGCCCTGCAATCCACCAACCCGCTTGGCGTGCCACGGATGGTGGAAGGGAAAATCGTCTAAAGCACGATGCTTTAGACGCGGAATTGATCACCCCAAACCGTCATTGCAAGCGCAGCGCAGCGCTTGCAATGACGAGGAGATATTGGCTCCCTACACCCGATACCCCAACCGCGCCGAAACCGTCGCCACCCCGCGGCTCAACAACGCGATACACCGCTCCCGATGCTCCGCCGTATAGCGATGCTCGGGCGTCAGAATATCGATCACGCCCACCGTGTTCCCAGTGAAATCCCGGATCGGCGCCGCCAACGCGCCGCCACCGGCGAACAACTCGCCCTTGCTCTCGGCAAAACCCTGCGCCCGAATACGCGCAAGTTCGCGGCGCAATGCCTGCTTGTCTGTGATCGTGGTCTGCTGGAACGCCTCCAACTCGGTCTCCGCCAGATAGCGATCCAACTCCGCCTCACTCAATCCAGCGAGCAACACCTTGCTCGCAGCCCCGGCATAAAGCGGGGCCTGCACGCCCACCTCGGCAATCCGGCGCATCGGGTGCAGGCCTTCGACGAAATCGATATGCACCCGGTAATTGCCGGTGCGGATCGACAGCACGATGGTCTCGTTCAACTCGTTGCGCATCTCGCGCATCACCGGCAGCGCTTCCGCGTGCACATTCGCCTGCCGCCTGCGGATGTCGCCGAAGCGCAGGAAGGCAAAGCCCAGGCTGTATTCGCCGCGCTCAGCGTCAAACTCGCAGAATTGCCGCTCCACCAGGGTGGACAGGATGCGAAACACCGTCGTCTTCGGCAGCCCGGTGCGCAGGACAATTTGCTTGAGCGTCAATCGCGGCTCGGCATGGGTGAACACCGCGACAATGTCGAAGGCCTTGCCCAAAACCTCGATGGAATAGGGCGAGCGGTCCGGGGGAGAGGGAGCTTCGGGCATTATGACAACAACTGCATGATTTCGTTGATATCTTCGAGGCGTTCGAGATCGCCGATCAGCGCGATCAGCCGCTCCACATCCGCATCCGCAATCGGCTTGGCGGCAAACGCCACGCAATCGCGAAACTTCGCCTCCAACTGCGCCTGGCTCGGCGGATTGTGCCGATCCCCCGGCACGCCGTCCGGCTTGCGATACAATGTTCGCCCATCCCGCGTGACGATCTCCACCGCGGGCGAGGATGTCGCAGGGCCGTCACCGACCACCACGGCGCTCTGCGGATCAGCGCGATAGAACACCCGATCCGCCATCGCCAGAATCTCCGGGTCGGCCAACCCGGCCTCGGTGTAATCCCGCAACGTCACCGTGCCCCGCACCGCCATGATCGCCGCGGTGAACGGGATCGAGTGTTTGGCGGCAATCGCCAATTCCGGGCGACGTTTCAGCTCCAGCGGCTCGCACAACATCCGCACGCCGCCGGTGCCGCCGATGATGGTGACGCTCTCGATATCCTCCGGGGCGAGCCCGAATTCCTGCCGCAGCGACTGGATCGCCGCATTCGGCCGACGCGTGTAGCTGCAAGCGGGCCAGACCTTGAAGCCGTGCCAGTCGAGCCACGGGAACCGCTCCCCCAGCCCGCCGAGCAATTCCTGCCAATCCGGCTCGCCCCGGATATAGGTGCGGAACATCCCATACCGCCCCTCGAAAATCTCCCGCGTGCCAACCAGTCCGCGCTGCGCCAGTTCAACCGCCATCATGGCGCCCTGGCCGGAGAACCCCGCCTGCATCGAGCGCATATGCGTCGCATCGCCCACCGCCATCTGCCGCGAGCCGCTGGCCTGGTTGAACCCAATGCCAAACGCCTGCGCCATTGTCGGTGCATCAAGCTGCATCACCCGCCCGGCGGCGGCTGCTCCGGTGATGTAGCCGAACAATTGGGTGGCGAACCAACCCTCCGCAATCGTCCAATCCGGGATCAACACGCAGCGCCCCAGCCGCGTATGCATATCCGTCGCCGCCGCAATCGCGGTGATCAACTCGGCCCCGGACACCCGGCCCATCTTCTGCGAGGCGGCGAGCGCCGGCAAAATGGTCGCAATCGAATCATGCCCCGCGCCCCCCATGTCGTCATAATCGAGCATGTGGCCAAGCCCGCCATTGACGAACACCGCCCACGGGGCAGGGGCCTTGGTGCCGAAACCGAGGATCGTGCAATCGCCAGAGCCGCCCATCGCGCGGACATACTCATGCACAATCTGCCCCTCGGGCGAGAGCGTGCTGGCCCCGATGGCCACGCCGATGGTGTCGAGCACGCATTGCTTGACCATCGTGACGAGCCGCTCGGGCAGAGCCTCGAAGCGCAGCGTGGCGGCGTGACGGGCGAGAATGTGGGTGGCGTCTTGCATCACGAACGTCCTGCCTGGGTTTGCATCTCATGCGCCGATGGCGGCCGCCAACGCGCCAGTCGCCGCTCGATCAATGTCATCGTCAGATCGGCCAGCAGGGCGACCGCCACCAACACGATCATCCCGGCGAACACACCCGCCGCATCGAAATTGCCCTGCGCGGTGGCGATCATCTGTCCGATGCCGTAGCGCGCGCCGAGCAATTCGCCGACCACCGCGCCGACAATCGCAAAGCCGAAGCTCACATGCAGGCTGGCGAAAATCCAACTCAGCGCGGAGGGAATGATCACCGTGCGCGTGATCTGCCACGGCGACGCGCCCAGGATCTGCGCATGCGCCACAATATTCCGATCCGCCTCCCGGACGCCCTGGAACGCGTTGGCGAAGACGACGAAGAACACCATCACAAACGCCACCGCGATCTTCGACGCCATGCCCAGCCCAAGCGACATCACGAAAATCGGCGCCAGCACGATGCGCGGAATGGCGTTGGCAATCAGGATGTAAACCGACAGCACATCCGCCGCGAGCCGGTTGCGCCCCAGCACAATCCCGGCAACCACGCCCGCACTCGCCCCCGCCAGAAACCCGGCCAGCGCCTCCTCCACCGTCACCCAAATCTGAAACCAGATCGAACCCTGAGCGGTGCCGTTGAAGAACCAGGTCGCCAATCTTGCCGCAATCATCGACGGCATCGAGAAGAAGAACGGATCAAGCCATTCCAGCCGCGACAGCATTTCCCAGCCGCCAAGCCCGCCGACCAGAATCAATACCTGCAACCCCAGCACCAATCGCCTTCGTGCGTCAGACATTGGCCGCCACCATCGCGACGGGCGACTTCTGCACCTCGTCGCGCAAATCGTGCCAAATCTGGCGTGAGATCTCGATGAAACGCGGATCGTAGCGGATCTCGGTCGTCACCCGCGGACGTGGCAGATCGATCACATAGCTCGACTTCACCGTCGCAGGCCCCGCCGTCAGCACATAGACCCGGTCGGCGAGCGCAATCGCTTCCTCCAGGTCATGCGTGACGAATACGACCGAGGCCCCGGTGCTCGACCACAATTCCAGCAACTCGTCCTGCATCAACCCACGCGTCTGCACGTCGAGCGCCGAGAATGGCTCGTCCATCAACAAGATCTCCGGCTTGTTGATGAATGTCTGTGCCAACGCCACCCGCTTGCGCATGCCGCCCGAGAGCTGATGCGGATAATGCCGGGCGAATTTCGCCAGCCCCACAATCTCCAGCCAGCGCTGGGCTTGCACATAGGCGGCACTCTTCTCCGCCCCGCGATACATCGGGCCGAGCACCACATTGTCGATCACATTCCGCCACGGAAACAGCGCGTCGGCCTGAAAGACAAAGCCGACGCGCGGATCGATCCCCGTCACCGTCTCACCGAACAGCCGCACCGAGCCACTGCTCGGGCGCAACAGCCCGGTGATCAGATTGAGCGTCGTCGATTTCCCGCAGCCGGTCGGGCCGACGAGGGCAACAAACTCGCCGCGCCCCACTTGCATGTTGAAATCACGCAGCGTCTGCAACGCGCTGCCATCCTGGGCGTGAAACCACAGATTGACCGCGTCGAATGCAATCGCCGATGTCATCTCAACCGCCAGACGCCAACGTCTTGGCGGCAACATCGACGAACTCGCCGTCATAGGACCGCGCGAGATCGATTTTGGCCGGATCGACATTGGGATTGAACTCGGAGAGGATCTTCAACACCGCCTGCTGCGCGCCCGCTGGCATCTTTCCATCGATGGTGAACATCGCCTTGTTCTGCGCCAGCGCCGAGATGTAGAGCGCCTTGTTGCCCTCGTAGTAATCCGGCGGCACCATCGCGGTGATCTCTTCGGCACTGTGGCTGGCGATCCATTTCAGCGTCAGCACATAGGCATTGACCAGACGCTGCGCCGCTTCCTTATGCGTCTTCAGCCACGCCTCGCTGACATAAAGCGAATTGCCCGGATACGGTGCGCCAAGGGCCGCCATCGTCGATTCCGGCGTGCGCAGGTCGGCCAGCAGCACCGCCTGATGCGTGTTGATCATTCGACTGACAGTCAAGTCGGTCACCATCCCGGCCTGAACCTGCCCCTGGTTCATCGCTGCGATGAACGTGCTGTCCGCGCCAATCCCCAGCACCGAGATCTCGCTCGGCTTTAACCCGCCACGCAACGCCAGGCTGCGGCTGAGGTAATCGGTCATCCCGCCAATGCCGGAAATCCCCAGCGTGTGGCCCTTCAGATCCGCCAGCGTCTTGACCTGATCGGCGAATTTCACCGGCACAATCTCGGCCTCGCCGGGTGTGGCCAGGAACTGGACGATGGTGGTGAGGTATTTGCCTTTGCTCTGCAGATCGATGGTGTGATCATACGAACTCGCCGCCGCCTGCACCGCCCCCGCGATCAGCTGGTTCTCAGCATTTACCCCCGAATTGCCGATATTGACGTATTCCACGTCAATCCCCTGCGCCTTGAAGAAGCCCAGCTTCTCGCACAGCACTTCCGGCAGATGGATCTGCTTGGCCAGACCGCTGACGGCGATGACGATCTTCTCATCCGCTCGCGCCTGCATCGGCAACAGCGCCAAAGCCGCAAGGGTCAGCCCAATCAACGAACGCCGCATCTGATCTCTCCCGTTCTTGTTGTCTCAGACCGTCTCCGTCTGTCCGGCCGCCGCCATCTCCGCGAGGTATCGCGCCCGCGCCATCTCCGGCAGCCCGCCCACGGCGAAGATCTTCTCGATCATCGGCGGGAATTTCCGCAGCGTGACGCTCTGGCCGGTGCGCAGATTGGTCGCCGTCGCCGCTTGGTAATCCACCTTCAGCGTGTCGCCATCCTCGACAAGTTCCGAGATACCCGGCGCCATGAAGATCGGAATTCCGCGCGCAATGTTGTTGCGTAGAAACAGCCGCGAGACCGACTCCACCAAAATCCCGGCAATTCCCACCTCGCGCAGCACCAGCCCCGGGCGGCTCGACCCGCAGCCGAAATTCCGCCCCGCCACGATAAT
The DNA here is from genome assembly GCA_903891315.1 of uncultured Rhodospirillales bacterium. Lineage (GTDB taxonomy): Bacteria > Pseudomonadota > Alphaproteobacteria > Acetobacterales > Acetobacteraceae > CAIQQQ01. The sequence continues at coordinate 7,863 of CAITEF010000209.1, forward strand.
GTCGCCCGGCTTCACCTGTGCTGGGAATTCCGGCCGATACGCCTCCATGGTGTGCTGCTTCAGCTCCTCCATGGTCGGGTATTTGTAATACGGGTTGATCGCATCCGATTCGACGGAATCGCCGAATTTCCAAACGCGGCCCTGCACAATCTGGTTCAGATCATAGCCCACGCGCGATCTCCTTCGGATCGGTGATCTCGCCAGTCAACGCCGCCACCGCCACCGTCAGCGGCCCGCCGAGATAGATGTCCGCATTCGGGCTGCCTTTGCGGCCCTTGAAGTTGCGGGTGGTCGCGGTGATGCAAACCTCGCCATCGGACAGAAACGCCACCTTCGGCTGGCAAATCCCGCAGCCCGGCGTGATCACATTCGCCCCCGCCTCGATCAGCGTCTCGATCACCCCGGCCTTGAGGCATTCGAGATAGACCTTCTGCGAGGCAGGCGAGACGATCAGCCGCACGCCCTTGGCCACTTTCCGCCCCTTCAGCACACGGGCGGCGATCTCGATATCCTCGAATCGGCCATTGGCG